>JAAYCX010000040.1 GCA_012729555.1 Acidobacteriota bacterium | reverse complement strand
TGCGTGGACATCGACGAGTGCCTGGCGGACAACGGCGGCTGCGACCCGCTGACCTCCTGCACCAACACGCCGGGCGGGCGGACGTGCAGCGCCTGTCCCGCGGGGTATGCGGGGTCGGGCGCCTCCGGCTGCATCGATGTCAATGACTGCCTCGCGGACAACGGCGGCTGCGATCCGTTGACCACCTGCATGAACACCGTCGGCGAGTGCACCTGCGGGCCCTGTCCTCCCGGCTACGCCGGAGACCCGAGGACGGGGTGCGTCAAGGACAACGCGTGCGCCGAAACCTGCGTCCTTCCCGAGACCTGCGGCGGAGGGGGCGTGCCCGGGGTCTGCGGCGTGGCCCTGCAGAAGTGCCAGTCGGGCGACTCCGTCTGCCCCCTGGAATGCAACGACTGGGCCCTCGACTCCGACTGCGGCGGCGTTCCGGGCGTTCACAACTTCGTTTTCCCCGACGATCCTTCGGTCCTCCTCGGCGACCCCTGGAGCGATCCGACCATCAGGGTGTACCCGCCCCTGGTGGATAAGGTTGCGGAGCTGACCGGGGGACTCACCCTGGAGTATGACAAGGCCTACGCGCTGGCCGCCTGGGTCAAGGGGAAGGCGGACTACGACCTGACCTTCCAATGTCCCGAAACGATCGCCGACCTCATGGGCATCGACAAGGGGTATTGCGAGCAGTCGGCCCACCTGCTGAGCTACGCGCTGCGCACCGCCGGTATTCCCGCGGCGGTTTCGGTCCAGGGGGGGCACTCCCTGACCGTGGCCAACGTGGACGGCCAGTGGGTCGATTTCGACGCCACCTTCGGGGAGGGCGTGCCGGGCGTCACGAACCCGGGGATGGTGGGCAACGTCGTCGACCAGGCATCGTGGCACCTGCCGGCGGATGTGTTCCTCCAGCCCTTCGCGGCCCCTTACATATTCAGGGAGCCCCAGATCTATATGCCCAAGACGCGGCGCGTCCCGCTGGTCAAGGAGGGGGGGGCGCAGGCCGGGTGGGGGACCGTCCTGATCCCGGTAACGAACCAGAGGCTGTTCATCCGCAAGGACGGCTCCGTTTCGGTCAAGTACGATGCGGCGGAGCAGGACGGCGTGTATTACATCATCCCCAGGCTGCGCTCCTTCGACTGGTTTCAGACGGGCCACGGGGCGACGCATCTGCCGGGCGACTGGGACTACCTGGTGCCGACGGAGTACGGCGTCATGCGCGCGAAGGACCACCTGTCGTGCGATTCGGACACCCTGAAACCGAACGGGTACGTCAAGCTGGCGCTCCCCGAGGGCGCCTACGAAGTGACCTACGACTGGTGGGACCAGACCCCGGTCGCCCGCCGCTGGTTCACCGTCGGGGGAGATGACGGGATCCGGATCGCGCCGGGCACCCTGGAAAAGGCCCAGGGCGCCGACGAGGCGCTCTTCGGGGTCTTCATCGATTCGCTCTCTCACGCCACCGAAGGGCTCTGAAACCGGGGAGTTTCGAGCGACCATGCCCCTGCAATTTCTGCTCGGCATCACCATGGGCTTTGCGGCCGCGGTCCAGCCGGGGCCGACGCAGCTCTTCCTGGTCACCCGGACGCTGATCGACGGCTGGAGGCGCGCCCTTCCCCTGGCCACCGTGTTTCTGGTCAGCGACCTGCCGATCGTGGCGCTGGTGCTGCTCGTGCTCCGGGCGGTCCCCGACGGGGCCGCGATCGCGCTCCGGCTGGCGGGCGGCCCCTTTCTCCTCTACCTGGCGTGGCGGGCGGCGAGGTCGCTTGGGGAAGGGGGGGACTCGCCCGCGGCCGCGGCGTCGCCGGCGGAGACCTACGGGAAGGCGGTGGCGATCAACCTGCTCAACCCCAACCCCTACCTGCAGTGGAGCCTGGTCATGGGGCCGCTGCTGCTCCAGGCCTGGAAGGTGAAACCCGTGGCGGGGGTCGCGATCCTGGCCGCCTTTTACGGCACCCTGGTCCTGACCACCGCCGCCCTCATCCTGGCTTTCGGCCTGGTCGGCCGGCTCGGCGCCGGCACCCGGCGCGCGCTGGTCGGCGTGTCGGCCGCCGCGCTCGCCGGTTTCGGCCTCTACCAGATCGCCGCGGCCCTCGGGCAGCTGCGGGGCTAGGCCGCCGGAAGGATCGACGGCGGGTGCTCTACGGCGCGCCGAGGAACGACCGCGTGGCGAGCGCCTGCTGGAGGCTGCAGAAGTGCCACTCGCGGTCCGCCGGCGTCCAGGTCCCGTTGCTGAAATTGAGGCAGCTGGAGGGCTTCGGCAAAGGGTACTCCTCGAGCGGGTCGTCGACCAGGTCGTAGAAGGCGCAGTGGGCCGTCTGCGTGTCCTCCGTGCAGAGGAGCTTGTAGACGGCGTTTTTCGCGGCCGCCTGCCGCGTGTCGCCCGCCAGCGGGTTGACCGTTTCCGAGATCACGGCGCCCTGGTCCGGGTGGCGTACGGCGGCCGCCCCGGCGAAGAGGATGGGCGCGAGCGAGACCGAATCGGGCGCGACGTAGCCGTCTCCCCGGCCGTTCGGGACGGTCAGGGGTACGCGGGCTCCCGCCAGGTCGAGGATCGTGGCGAAAAGGTCGAGGCCGTGGACGGCCGCCCCGTTTTCGCTCGCGGCGGCGATCCCCGGTCCGCGCACGGCCAGCGAGACGCGCACGCCGCTTTCGTAGGCCGTCCCCTTGGCGCGGCCGGCGCGGGTGATGTACATGTTGTCGATGAAATTGAGCGCGGGCTGGCCGTACATCGGCGTGCCGTTGTCGCCGATGGCGAGGATGTAGGTGAACGGGTCGATCGCGTCGACGGCCTCGAGCAGTTTTCCGAGCACGGTATCGAGGGAGTTGGTCATCGCGCGGTTGAGGGCGGCGGCCGGGCAGGATCCGATCTCCCCCGTGCCGAAGACGCCGCCGCAGGCGAGGATCTCCTCCCGGGTGGCCTCGTCCAGGGTGTCGTAATCGGGCACGATCGTCACGGGCGCCGCGGCGGCGATGTGCGACAGGTTGAAGGCGAGCCAGGCGAACCAGGGTTTGTTCGGGGCGGCCTCTTCCCGCGCGGTGATCCAGTCGATGGCGTCGGCGACCTTGACGACCGGGGCGTAGGTCGTCGAGCCGATGCCGGGGAGCGAACGGGAGGGCGCCTCTTCGGTGCGCCACTGGTAGGGGGGCGTCGCCTCGTCCTGGATCTGGTAGTCGTAGCTCCAGTAGTTGTCGAGCGCGCCGCTGAGGTTGCCCAGGAAGAGATCGAACCCCGCCTGTTTCGGTTTCATCCCCGGGTAGTACCCCAGCCCCGCCAGGTGCCACTTGCCGAAAACGGCCGTGCTGTAGCCGGCCTCGTCGCGGAGGATGCGGACGAAGGTCTCGTGGGTGGGCGAAAGGGGGTCCGTGTAGTCGAGAACCTGCGTCCTGGCGGCGGAGAGCCCCGTCAGGATCGAGGCGCGCGTGGGCGAGCAGTAGGGCTGCACCCAGGTATGGGTGAAGGCGATCCCCCGGCGCGCCAGGGTGTCGAGCGTCGGCGTCGACGCAGGGCGGCCGGCGATGCGGCGGTAGTAGGGGTGGTTGTGGCCCGCGGGCCCGTACAGCGCCGTGAGGTTCTCGATCAGGCCGGGGTGCATCGCGGTCGTGGTGTCCATCCCGACGTCGTCCAGGAGCACCAGGAGGATGTTGGGCGATGAAACCCCCTCGGGACGGACCACGATCGCGACCTCGGCCGGTTGGCTCTCGTATTCCCCGTCCCGGACGGTGAAGCGGAGAGTGTCGGTCCCGGAAAACCCGGGGCCGGGTGTGTAGGTCACGTCGGGCGGCGTGCCGGTCAGGCCCCCGCTTTCAGGGCCGGCCATGATGGTGTAGAGCAGGGGATCGCCGTCGGGGTCGTCGCCCGAAAGCGCGATCGCCTGCGCCGAACCGTAGTCGACGAACACCGTCTGCGCCCGGGCGGTGGGAGGACGGTTGGGGGGCGCGGTCACGACCCAGGCAAATTCCACCCGGGTGGAGGTTCTCCCGTCGCTGACGGTCACCGCCACCGCATAATTCCCGGCGGCGGTGTAGACGCCGGAGATCCGGCCGGTGGCGGAAACCATCGAAATCCCGGCAGGCAGGCCGGTCGCCGAAAAGCTCAGGATGTCTCCGTCGGGGTCGCGGGCGGAGATCCCGAGGCTCGCCCACTCGCCGGTGAGCCCGGTCTGGGGTCCCGGGTTGACCGCCGTCGGAGCCCGGTTGGCCGGCGTTTTCGGGCCCGACGGGGAACCGCATCCTGTCCAGAAGACCGAAAGCAGGGCCGTCAGAGCGCAGCATTCCAGGAAACGCATCATGGCGCCCGCATTCCCCCGGGTCCGGCTCAGCTCGCGCAGGCGATGGTCGCCGCCGGATCGAATTTCATCTTCCACACCCTGCCGGCGAAGATGACGTAGACTATCGGATGGCCCAGCGCTTCGCCCAGGGCCGAGGCCAGGTCCTCGAGACATTCGACGACCTGGGTGTCGGTGAGGTTCGTGTTGTACGGCATGCCGGTGTGGCCCCAGAAAAGGGCCACCGGGTCGGAATCGGCCTCCGCCAGCTGCGGGGCCAGCGGCAGCGCGTGCAGGAAATCGACGCTCGTCATCCAGCCGGCCAGAAAGGGCTTGTTATCCACCGCGCGATCGACCATCCACTGCCTCACCGTATCCTCGGCGAGAGCGAAGACGGTCTCGCGCGCCTCCGGGCAGTGCACCTCGGGCATCGCGGCGGCGAGTTCAAAGGTGCCGATCTCGCGCTCCGAGCCCGCTTCCTTTATATAGCGCATACAGCCTCCTTTCCATTTCCTTCCGTCATGGCCGCGACTGGGGTACACCCCGGGGTCCTGCCTGGAACTCGAAGGCCACGGCAGCCTTGCCGGCCGTGCCGGGTGCGGGCGTTGATGGATCCGGGGCGGTATCGCGCATGGCTTCCCCCTCAGCGACTGCGAGGAGCGTTGACTGCTGACCGCTGCTGTTCCGTCGTATCGGCGCAACTTCTTTGCCTTATGATAACAGAAGCCCCGATCAGTTTTCATTATAATTCAGGCAGGGCGGGCACACTGCGGTTTGGACCCGGATTCGAGACGGCGAGTCCTGCCGGGGGGGCGGCACTCCGGTAGGTGTAGGCGGCAGGGTGGCCGGGATGATCATCCGAACGCTCACCCTCAACAAGCGGAGCTCCGCGAAGCGCTGGATGCAAAAGGTGGTCCCAAAATGGGTCACGCGGCCAGCAGAGACGGCCTGAAAGCAGTTGGAAAGGAAAAGCAGGATTAAAGGGTGTGGTTGATAAAGAAGCGGTTGGCGGAGAGGGTGGGATTCGAACCCACGTACCCCGGATTAGGGGGTAACTCGATTTCGAGTCGAGCCCGGTACGACCACTTCGGTACCTCTCCGTGTCGCTGGCAAAGCCTACCAAAAATCGCGCGCCGCGCCAAACACTATTCGGCGGGAGCGCGCGGGGGCCGTGCCCCCGCGGCCCGTCAGGACGGGCGGGGCCCGGCTTCGATCTCCCTGAGGGTTTCCTCGATCAGCGCGCTCTGGTCTTCCTTGGTGAAGTTGCGCCCGATCAGCTTGGAGGCGATCTCGATCGAGAGATCCGCGATCTCGCCCCGGACCTCGCGGAGCGCGCGGGCGGTCTCGGTCTCGATCCGGAGCCGGGACTCCCGGACGACGGCCTCGGCGTCCTCGCGCGCCTTCAGCCGGATCTCCTCGCGCAGCTTCTCGGCCTCGGCGCGGCTGCCGGCGACGATCGCCTCGGCGTCGGCGTGCGCCTGGCGGAGGATGCGGCGGGACTCCTCGCCGAGCGCCTCCATCTCCTCGCGCGCCTTCCGGGCGTCCTCGAGCGATTTCCGGATGGTCTCCTGCCGCGAGTCCAGCGCCCGCAGCAGCGGGCGCCAGGCGAAGCGGGCGAGCAGCCAGAGGAGCACCAGGAAGGTGACGATGGTCCAGATGGCCAGGCCGGGATCGGGTTGAACCAGGGGATTGTTCATAGCGCGCTTCCCCTACTTCAGCAGCACGATGAGGAGCACGAAGACCTCGGCGATGATGGCGACCCCTTCCAGCAGGAAGAGCGGGAGGTTGACGGCGCCGCTGATCTGGGCGGCGGCCGCGGGCTGCCGGGCGATGCTCTCCGCGGCGGCCGCCGCGAACTTGCCGATGCCGAGGGCGGCGCCGATGACGATGAGGCCCAGCCCGAGGGCGGCGCCGAAGTAGTGCCACACGGGGACTACGGCCGGGGCCCCGCCGTCCTGGGCGTAGACGGGGGCGGCCACGAAGGCGAGCGCGGCCAGCAGGAAGGCCGCGAGCAGGGCGCCGCGGAAAATGCCTGTCTTCTTCATTCTGGTGTCCTTTCGATGAACGTTCGGTTGAACCGGTTTAATGATGCACATGGATGACCATCCCGATGAATACGGCCGAGAGCAGGGTGAACACGTACGCCTGGACCAGGACCACGATCAGTTCGAGCCCGGTGATGGCGACGGCCAGCGGTACCGAGACGGCAAGACCGATGCCGATGCCGACCATGGCGTTCTTCATCATCTCGGTGAACAGGAACACGAGCGACAGAACGGCCAGGATGCCGATGTGCCCGCCCGTCATGTTGGCCGCGAGTCGCATGGTCAGGGTGAAGGGCTTGACGAACATGCTCAGCACTTCGATCGGGACCAGGAGGAGGTAGATGGGCCACGGCATGCCGCGGGGCACGATGTTCTTGCAGTGGTTGATGAACCCGTGGGCCTTCGTCCCGGCGATGATGATGGCGAAGAAGGTGATGAGGGCCAGGCCCACCGTCACGTTGAAGTTGGCCGTGGCCGTGGTCCCGCCGTGGAGCGCGCGCCCGAACACCGAGTCCGCCCCGGCGTGCAGCACCCAGTGGTTGAGGAGGGTGAATACCTCGAAGACGGGGATCAGGCCGATGATGTTGGCGGTGAAGATGAAGGCGAAGAGGGTCAGGATCAATGGGGCCCAGGTGCCCACCCACCGCTCGCCCACGTTGGGCCGGACGATGGAGTCGCGGATATACTCCACGACGGCTTCCAGGGCGTTGCCCGCCCCGGAGGGGACCGGCCCCCGCGCGAGGCGGCGGCGCACGATCCAGGTGACGAGGGTGAAGACGACCAGGGCGACCAGCCACAGCATCAGCACATGCTTGCTGATCGACAGGTCGATCCCGAAAACCGGGGGAAGGTGCAGGATCGGGTGCTCCGCGTTGTTGGCGATATGGTGGATGATGGTCTCGCCGGCGTCGAAACCCCCGGCTGCCGCCGCTTCCACATGTCCCTCTGCTTCCGCTGTCTGCCACATGGTCCGTTGCCTACCCGTTTTTCAAGGGGCCCCGCACAGACGCCTCCGCCTGCCGGAGCCCGCGCGCCTGGAGCCGATACAGCCCGGCCGCTTCCGCGCCGTGCAGGGCGAGGTAAAACCCCGCGAAACTGACGGCGAAGGGGACCGGTTCCACCCGGGCGACCCCAAGCGCGACGATGACGTAGATCGCGAAAAAAACCATCTTGGCCGCAAACGCCTGCACCAGCAGGCGCGTCATGCCACGCGGTTGTTTCCGGTACCGCCCGAGCATCAGGAGCCAGGATACCACCGCGGCCGCGAGCGGCCCGAGCATTCCGAGCCAGATCGCCCGCGGACTGACCGGCGCGAGCGACGCCGCGGCCGCCGCGACGACCGATCCCCCCACCATCCACCAGACGAGTTTCATCGGCGCCAGATGACTTTTGCCAGTTCAAGGAAACCGACGGCCAGGCCGAGCAGCAGCCCGCCGAGCAGGAACCAGGGGGAGGTGCCGCGCCAGGCGTCCAGGCCGTATCCGATGCCGCCCAGCAGCACTATCGCCCCCAGGAGGGTGTACCCGGCCCCGGCGGCCGGTCCCGAGCGGCGGATATTTTCCTGCATGACCCTCAGGGACCGCGCCAGGAACCCCCCGTTTTCCTTGTCGGGCATCTTTCCCGCACCCAAAAAGGGCGAATTATAGCAAAGACTTCACTTGAAGCTCAATGGCGGAAACCCGCCCGCCAGGGGCCTACTCCTCGGCCTCGTGGATCGTCTTCAGCCCCCGCATTTCGTAATCCTTTGTTCCGGAAGGGGTTACGATTTCGATGGGGTCGCCCACCCCCTTTCCCACCAGGCTCCGGCCGATCGGGGAGGTGATGCTGATCCTCCCGCGGGAGATGTCCGATTCCTCCGGGGTGACCAGCCGGTATTCGACCTCCCTTTCGGTTTCATAGTCGTAAAGCACCACCCGGGAGCCGTAGGCCGCGCGGTCGGTCGGGATCTTGTCCAGGTTCACCAGCGACAGAGACGCAAGCCTTTGCTGCAGTTGGGATTTTCTCCCCTCCAGGTAGGACTGCCTCTCCTTGGCCGCCTTGTATTCCGCGTTTTCGCTCAGGTCTCCGTGCTCGCGCGCCTTCAGGATTTCCTTCGGCAGGTCGACCCGCAGTTCGCGTTCGATGGCGTTGAGGTCTTCCTGCAATTTCTTGCGAATATCGATCATTACAGACTCCAAATGAAGGGATGACTATTTTAGGCCGAGACTGGAGTAACCGGCAAGGGCAAGAAACCGGTCGGGGCTGACGCCGAGCCAGAGAATGAGGAGGACGCCGATGGCGAGGACGGCCGCTACCGGACGGCTGACCGGGTCGGTGTCCGCCGCCCCCTCCGGGGCTTCCTTCATGTACATGTAGACCAGGACCCGGAAATAGTAATAGACGGAGAGGACGCTGTTGAGCACCGCGATGACGGCAAGGCCGACAAACCCCTCCTTGACGGCGGAGCCGAAGAGGTAGAATTTCCCCATGAACCCGCCCGTCAGCGGGATCCCGGCCAGGGCCAGCAGGGTGATGCCCATTGCGGCCGCAGCCCAGGGCGCCCGGCGTCCCAGGCCGGCGTAGTCGTCCAGGTGCACGCGGCGGTCCCCCCGGCCGCTCAGGGAGAGGACCACGCCGAACGCCACCAGGCTCATGACCGTGTAGACGACGAGGTAGAAGAGGGCGGCCGTGAACCCTTCCCGGGTGTGGACCACGACACCCACGAGGATGTACCCCGCCTGCGCGATCGCGGAATAGGCCAGCATCCGCTTGATGTTCGACTGGACGAGGGCCGCCGCGTTCCCCAGGGTCATGGTCAGGACGGCCAGCAGCCAGAGGATGGGGGCCCAGTCGGGCGCCAGGCCGGGGAGCGCCTCGGCCAGGATGCGCAACAGGGCGGCGATTCCCGCAGCCTTGGGCCCCACGGCCATGAAGGCGGTGACGGGACTGGGCGCGCCTTCATAGACGTCGGGGATCCAGGAGTGGAAGGGGACCAGGCCGATCTTGAAACCGACTCCCACCAGGAGCAGCCCCAGCCCCGCAACCAGGAGCGCCGGGATTCCCCCCTCGAGGGCGGCCGAGGCGCGGATGGCCTGGTACCCGGTGCTGCCCGTGGCGCCGTACACCAGGGCGATTCCGTAGAGGAGGATGGCGGTGGCGAAGGAGCCGAGGAGGAAGTACTTGAGCGACGATTCCCCCGATGCGATGTCGCGGCGCTTGAACCCGGCGAGGATGTAGGTGGAGAGGGAGAGGATCTCGATCCCGATGAAGGTCAGGATCAGGTCTTCGCTCATGGCCGCGAGCGACATGCCGGAGCACGCCGTGAGCAGCAGGGCGTAATACTCCCCGCGGTCGATCCCCTCCCGCCGGTTGAAGTCGGCGGAGAGGACGGCCGAGAGCCCCGCGATGACGAGGAACAGCCACTGGAAAAAGAGGCTGAAGCCGTCGATCCGGATCATCCCTCCCCCGATGGAGCGCGGTGTGAGCCCCCACTGCAGCTGCAGGGCGTAGGCGGCGGCGGCCACGGCCGCCACGGTGACCAGCCCCAGGCGCCGCCGGCTCGCCGCCCGGCCGAACGGCTGCATCAGCATCAGCGCGGCGGCGGCCGCGAGGAGGATCAACTGCGGAATCAGGAGGAACAGTTCGTCAAGGGTCATTTCGTCTCTTCGCCCGGCGTGCTGCGGGTGTCGATGAAGTCCACGCGATAACTCCCCCCCGGCGCCCGCGCGCTTTCCACCCGCCGGAGGACCCCGGCGACGGACGCGTCCATGCGCCTGAGGAACGGCGGGGGGTAGACGCCGATCCAGAGCATCAGGAGGAGGATGGGCAGCAGGAGGATCCTTTCCCGGGTCCCGATGTCGCCCATGCCCGTATTGGCCGGGTTCCTGGGTCCCCAGAAGACCCGCTGGTACATCCGGAGCATGTAGACGGCCCCCAGCACCATGCCCAGGGCCGCCAGCGTCCCGAAGGTCTTGCTGCGGCTGAAACTCCCCACCAGGATCAGGACCTCCCCCACGAACCCGTTCAGGCCGGGGAGCGCGATCGACGACAGCGTCACCACCAGAAACGCCGCGGCCAGCACCGGGCTCGTGTGCGCGACGCCGCCGAAGTCGGCGATCCGGCGCGTGTGCCGGCGCTCGTACAGCATCCCGACCAGCAGAAACAGCGCGCCCGTCGACAGGCCGTGACCCACCATCTGGACGAGGGCCCCTTCGAGCCCCGGGGTGGTGAAGGTGAAGATGCCGAGAACCACCAGCCCCATGTGGCTGACCGAGGAGTAGGCCACCAGCTTCTTCAGGTCGGGCTGCACCATGGCGACCAGGGCGCCGTAGAGGATGCCGATGATGGCGAGGACCGAGACGGCGGGCGCGAGGGCCAGGGCGGCGCCGGGGAAGAGCGGGAGGCAGAAGCGGAGTAGGCCGTAGGTCCCCATCTTCAGCAGCACTCCCGCCAGGATGACCGATCCCGCCGTCGGCGCCTCCACGTGGGCGTCCGGGAGCCAGGTGTGCAGGGGGAAGAGGGGGACCTTGATGGCGAAGGCGAGACCGAACGCCAGGAAGAGCCAGAGCTCCTCGCGGGAGGTCCACCCGAGCTCCCCCGATTCCAGCCGGGCGGCGAGTTCGGCCAGGCTGAAGGTGTCCCCCCCCGCGGCGAAGAAGAGGTACAGGATCCCGACCAGCATCAGGAGCGACCCGGCCATGGTGTAGAGGATGAACTTGACCGCCGCGTAGAGCCGCCGCTCCCCCCCCCAGATCCCGATCAGGAAGTACATCGGGATCAGCATGACCTCCCAGAACACGTAGAAGAGCACCAGGTCGAGCGCGCAGAAGACGCCGATCATGCCGGTTTCGAGCAGGAGGATACAGGCGAGGAACGACCGGACCCGCCGCGTGACCGATCTCCAGGCGGAGAGGAGCACCAGGGGGGTCAAAAAGGTCGTGAGGAGCACCAGAAAGAGGCTGATGCCGTCGACGCCGAGATGGTGGCGGATCCCGAAGGCCGGGAAACGGATCCAGGAGACGGATTCCTCGAACTGCATCCGGGCCGAGGACGCGTCGAAATGGAACACCAGGTGGAGCGAGAGGACGAACGCGGCCAGGGAACCCGAGAGGGCGACCCACCGCAGCGCCCGGCCGGATCCGCGCGGGAGGGCGAACAGCAACAGCGCGCAGGCGGCCGGCAGGTAGGTGATCCAGGAAAGGATGAACGGGACATCCATAAGCGCTCTTTCAGCTCCGCAGCAGTGACAGGTAGAGGAGGACCGCCGCCATCCCCGCAACGATCCAGGCGGCGTAACTCCGGATCAGGCCGTTCTGCATCCCCCTGAGAAGGGCGCCGAGGCTCACCATCGACGAGCCCGCGCCGTTGACACAGCGGTCGATCACCCCGACGTCCACCCGCAGCCAGAGCGTCCGCTCCGAGAGGCCGAGCAGCGGGCGGACGACGGCCCGGTCATAGAACTCGTCGAAACGGTACCTGTCCCGGAGCAGGCGGTGGATGGCGCCCCAGCGGGCGGCGATCCGGCCCGCCGCCCCGGGGCGCGCGAGGTAGATCCGGTGCGCGGCGAAGATGCCGGCCAGCGCCACCGCGACCGACAGCGCCGCGAAGGCGAACTCCAGGGCGTGGGAAAAATGGGGCGCCTCCCCCCGGTGGGCCAGGGAAAGGGAGGGCTCCAGGAAGCGGGCGAACCGGTTGGCCCCGAGCCAGGCGGGGAGCCCGATGAAGCCCCCCGCGGCGGACAGGAGCGCGAGCGCCACCAGGGGCCCGGTCATGCTGGGGGGGGACTCGTGCGGGTGCGCCCCTTCCGCGTGCCGCGGCTCGCCGAAAAACGCGAGAAAGATCAGCCGGAACATGTACAGGCCGGTCAGGCCCGCCGTCAGCAGGCCGAGGATCCAGACGGCGGGGTGGCCGCCGGCCCAGGCCGCCCATAGGATCTCGTCCTTGCTGAAGAACCCCGCCAGCGGAAAGATGCCGCTGATGGCCAGCGCGGCCACGAGCATCGTCCAGAAGGTGACCGGGATGCGGCGGCGGAGCCCCCCCATGCGCCGGAGGTCCTGTTCGCCCGCCAGGGCGTGGATCACGCTCCCGGCCCCGAGGAAGAGGAGGGCCTTGAAGAAGGCGTGCGTCATCAGGTGGAAGATGCCGGCCGAAAAGGCGCCCGCCCCCGCGGCCATGAACATGAACCCGAGCTGGCTGACGGTCGAATAGGCGAGCACCCGCTTGATGTCCGTCTGCGCGAGCCCGATCGTGGCGGCCATGAGGGCGGTGGCGGAGCCGACGACGAGGACGACGTCGAGGGCGACGGGGGCGCGGCTGAACAGGGGGGCGCAGCGGACGACCATGTAGACCCCCGCCGTGACCATGGTCGCGGCGTGGATCAGCGCGCTGACGGGCGTCGGCCCCTCCATGGCGTCGGGGAGCCAGACATGGAGCGGAATCTGGGCGCTCTTGCCCATGGCGCCCACGAAGAGCAGCAGGGCGATGGCGGTCAGGACGCCGATCCCGGCCTCGGGGGGAAAGCGCGAGGGGGCCGCCGCGATTTCCCCGAACACCCGGCCGAAACCGAGGTCCCCGAAGGTCAGAAAGACCAGGAGGATTCCGAGGATGAACCCGAAATCGCCGATCCGGTTGACGATGAAGGCCTTCTTCCCGGCATCGGCCGCCGCGGGCCGGTGGAAGTCATAGCCGATCAGGAGGTAGGAGCAGAGGCCGACCCCCTCCCACCCGACGAACATCAGGAGGAAGTTGCCGGCCAGGACCAGGACCAGCATCGAGAAGAGAAAGAGGTTCATGTAGGCGAAGAAGCGATAGTACCCCTCTTGGGCCCGCATGTAGCCGATCGAATAGATGTGGATGATGAAGCCGACGCCCGTGACCACCAGCGTCATGACGGCCGACAGCGGGTCGAGCAGGAGGGCGGCCTTCGCCGTGAAATCGCCCGCCGCGATCCAGGTGAACAGCTCCCGCTCGATGCGCCGGTCCCCGGGGGCCAGGGAGAGCAGTTCCAGGAACGCGGCCAGGGCCAGGACGAAGGCGGCGCCCGAGGCGCCGCAGGCCACGAGCGTCACGGCCCGCTTCGGGAGCCGCCGCCCGAGGAGGCCGGTGGCGGCCGCGCCGGCCAGGGGAACGAGCGGTAGGAGCCAGAGGAGTTCGGTCATCATGTGCGCCCTTAACCTTTCATGGTGTCCGCATCGTCCGGGTTCAGGGTCTGGCGCCGACGGTAGAGGACGATCATGATCGCGAGGCCCACGGCGGCCTCGGCCGCCGCCACGACCATGACCAGGAAGACGAAGATCTGCCCCTGGAGATGGCCGAGGTCGCGTGCGAAGGCGACGAAGGCGAGGTTCGCGGCGTTGAGCATCAGCTCGACACACAGGAACATCGCCAGGACGTTCTTCTTGACGATGAAGCCCGTGGTCCCCACGAGAAAGAGGAGAAGGCTGAGGACGAGGTAGGGGTTCATGGTCTCCATCTCACGATCGCTTCCGGGCCAGCACGACGACGCCCATGATGGCGACCAGGATCAGGATCGACGTGGCCTCGAAGGGGATCAGGAACCGGGTGAAGAGCAGCTGACCCAGCCGGCTGACCGGGGCCGCGGCGAGCGGGACCCCGCCCGCGTCGACGGGGAGCGCCGCCGGATCGTGCGCCCGCATCAGGGTGAACATCACGACGAGGGCCACGAGTCCCAGCGCGGCGGCCAGGCAGGTCAGGCGCCGGCGCTTGTCCCGCGCGGCGGCGGCCGAAAACGGGTCCAGCATCATGATGACGAAAAGAACCATCACCATGATGGCGCCCGCGTAGACGATGATCTGGACGGCGGCGATAAAGGGCGCCTCCAGCGCGAGGAAGAGGACGGCGACCGAGCCGAGGCAGAGGATGAGCGAAAGGGCGGAATAGAAGACCCTCTTCTGCGCCACCACGCTCACGGCGGCGAGCAGGGCGATTCCGCCGAACAGGTAAAAAACCAGGGTCTCCATTAGGGCAGGCCGTCCAGGATGCAATCGATTTTTTCCGGCGTGAGATTTTCGTGGTACTCGTCGTTGACCTGCATGACGGGGCTCGTACCGCAGGATCCCAGGCATTCCACTTCCAGGAGCGTGTATTTCATGTCCGGGGTCGTTTCCCCCGGTCCGACTCCCAGCCTGCGGCGGAGGTGGCGGAGGATTCCCTCGGCGTCGCACAACTGGCAGGAGATGTTGGTGCACACCTGGATAACGTACCGGCCCACCGGTTTCTGGTGGAGCAGGGAGTAGAAGCTGACAACCTCCCGGACCTCGTTGGGCGACAACTCCATCATGCGGGCGATTTCGACCATGATCTCCTCGGAGATGTATCCCGCTTCCTCCTGGGCGATCTGAAGCGAGGGGATCAGGGCGGACCGTTTCCGGGGGTATCTGGCCGACAGTTCCTCGATCCTGAGCCGCGCCGATGGCGAAAGTCCCTGCATTCGATCCACCCGGAAAATTTTGAATGGCCACAAACATCTGCGAAATATATATTTGTAACCACAGGCCGTACATGGATCTTAGTAGACGGGTTCCGGGGCTGTCAAGCCATTTCTCTCGCCGCGGCGCTCCCCCCGGGTCCCTGCCGCCCCGAACAGCCGTTGCGGTCGGGCGGGGGCTGTGATTATATTTAGGGTCCGACCAGAGGCCGTCCATGAAGAAAGTCCCGATGTCCCCCGCAAATGGAAAAATCCGTTCCCTCTTCCACCCCGCCCGGAAGATCGTGGCGGGCGTGGCCGCCCTCCTGCTTCTCCTGCTTTTCGGGGGGGCGGCGGGATGCTATCACCGCTATTCGGGCATGATCGACGAGCGGCTCTCGGGGAAGAGGCTCGGGGCCGAGTCGCGCATCTTCACCGCCCCCCGGCGGATCTGGGTCGGCGAAAGCGTATCGCAGGAGGAACTGATCGCGTACCTCAAGGCCTCGGGCTACTCCATGGCCGCGGATGAGGATAGCGCCGGCCGGATCGTGGCGACCGACACCTCCATCCAGATCCGGCCGTCGGCCGATTCCTATTTCAACGGCAGGAACGCGCTCAGCGTCGATTTCTCGGGGGGGGGCATTTCCCAGCTGCGCTCGCTCGACAGCGGGGAGAGGCTGATGTCGGCCGAAATCGAACCGGAGCTGATCACCGGCCTCTTCGGCCGGAACCGGGAAAAGCGCCGGCCGATGAGCTACGGGGAGTTCCCCCCCATCCTGCTCCAGGCGGTGCTCTGCGCCGAGGACCGGCGTTTCTTCGAGCACCCCGGGTTTGATCCCGTCAGGGTGATCGGGGCGGCGTGGACCGACATCCGGCGCGGGGAAAAGGCGCAGGGGGCCAGTACCATCACGATGCAGGTCGCGCGCAGCTTCTTCTTTTCCACCAAGCGGCAGTGGCGGCGCAAGGCCCGGGAGACCCTGATGGCCCTGGTCCTCGAGCACCGGTTCAGCAAGGAAAAGATCTTCGAGCTTTACGCCAACGAGGTCTACCTGGGCAACCGCGGCAGCTACGCCATCCACGGTTTCGGGGAGGCGGCCCAGGCCTATTTCGGCAGGGACCTGCGGGAGCTCAACCTGGCCCAGTACGCTTTCCTGGCCGGGATCATCCACGCGCCCAACCGGTATTCCTCCGCCGAGCGCCGGCCCGAGAGGGGGGCGGAGGCGCGCGACCGGGTCCTGGTGAAGATGAAGGACGCCGGGGTGATCACGGCCGAGGCTGCCCGGTCGGCCCGGGGCCTTCCGCTCGGGCTGGTGCGGGGGACCTACGGCGCGAGTCCCTCGGGCCATTTTGTCGACATGGTCAAGGACGACCTGCTCGACAGGTTTTCCGAGGACTCCCTCGGCGCACAGCGGTACCGGATCTACACCACGCTCGATTCGGATCTGCAGCGGGCGGCCATGGAGGCCGTGGAATGGGGGCTCGCCAACGTCGACGCCCAGCTCGAGAAGACCTACGCCCGCCTGAGGGAGAAGGGGGAAAAGGTCCTCCTGCCGCAGGTCGCCCTGGTGGCCCTCGACCCGCACACGGGCGAAGTCAAGGCGCTGGTGGGGGGGCGGGACTACGCCTCGAGCCAGCTCAACCACTGCCTGACGCGGCGCCAGCCCGGGAGCGTCTTCAAGCCGTTCGTGTACGCGGCCGCTCTGGAAAGCGCCCTGACCGATGAGGGGAGGCTCTGGACCCCCATTTCGCAGATAGTGGACGAGCCCACCGTTTTCTACTTCGATGGCAAGGAGTACAGGCCCGACAACTACGGCGGCGAATACCTCGGCCCCGTCACCGTGCGCGACGCGCTGGTGCATTCGCTCAACGTCGCCACCGTCAAGCTGGCCGCGGAGGTGGGGTACGGTCCCGTGGCGCGGTTCGCGAGGAGGATGGGGCTCCCCGCCGACATCAGGCCCACGCCGGCCATGGCCCTGGGCGCCTACGAACTGAGCCCGCTCGAGGTGGCCCGGGGTTACACCCCGCTGGCGAATTACGGTTCGGCCTGCGAGCCGATCTATCTGAGGAGCGTCCGCAACGCGGCGGGGGACTCCATCCACGAGAACCCCTACCGGCGTCGGTCGGTCCTGGACCCGCGCGTGGCCTATCTCGTGACCGACATGATGGAGGACGTCATCGACCGCGGCACCGGGGCGGGGGTGAGGCGCCGCGGGTTGCGCGTGCCCGCGGCGGGGAAGACCGGGACGTCCCACGACGGGTGGTTCGCGGGCTACACGACCAACCTGCTGACGGTCGTCTGGGTGGGGTTTGACGACAACCGGGAACTCCGGCTCTCCGGGGCCCATTCTGCGGGCCCGATCTGGGGGGAGTTCATGAAGCGGGCGGTGTCCTTGCCCGGTTTTTCCGACGCCCGGTCGTTCGAGCGGCCCGAGGGGGTGGTGGAGGTGAGCCTCGACGCCGACAGCCTGATGCTGGCCCAGCCCGAGTGCCCCGTGGTGCGGCGGGAGGTCTTCATCGCCGGCACCGAGCCCACCGAGTTCTGCTCCCTGCACGGGACCAGTACCATGGACCGGCTGCTGCGGCCGTTCTCATGGATGGGCGATCTCTTCTGACCCGGGTCACCGGCACAGCTCGACGATGGTGGCGCCGCCCCCCCCCGCCTCGGGGGGGGCGAGCCTGAATCCCTGCACCCGGGGGTGCGAAGAAAGGTACTCCGCGACCGCCCGGCGCAAAATCCCCTTGCCGTGCCCGTGGATGATGCGGACGGTTTCCAGCCCCGCCACGACAGCCTGGTCCATGAACCGGTCGACCCGGTCCAGGGCCTCGTCGGCCGTGAGCCCGATCACCTTGAGTTCCAGGGCGGGGGCCGGGGCCTCCTCCGCCGGGGCCGCCTGCCAGGCGGCCCTCTCCGGCGGCAATCCCGGGCCGAGCCGCAGGAGCCCCCCGCGCTCGGAACGATAGCGCAGGGCTCCGATCGCGACGACGTAGGTCTCCCCCTGGATCCCCTCCACCACCCCCTCCCGGTCGAGCGCGAGAACGCGTACGCGGTCCCCCGGGCCGATCTCCCCCCCTCCTTCCGCGGCAGGCGTCCCCCCTTGCGCCGAACCCGCCCCCGCCTCCGCGGGACTCGCCGCCGCCGCGGTCACGCGCCCGGCCCGGCGGCGCAGGCGCGCGGCCTCGCCCTCGGCCGCCCGGCGCGCGCGGGAAGCATCGGCGCGGTCCTTGATCGCGCGCAGGGCGCCCTCGCTCTCCTTCTGGAAATCCTCGACCACGCGCTCGAGGGCGGCCCTGAACTCCGATCCGCGCTCCCGTTCCTTCCGGGCGAAATCCCGCTCGAGGGAAGCATACTTTTCGGCGACCGCCGCGCGCTCCTCGACGAGCGCCTTGCCGAGCGACTCCTGTTCGTCCAGCGTCTCCTTCAGCCTGCGGAGATATTCCCGCGCCCGCGCGTGATCGGGCTCGATGAGGGCGGAGGCGGCGGCCGCGATCTCCTCGGGGAGCTTCATCCTGCGGGCGATTTCGATGCCGGAGGAGGCCCCCGCGGTTCCCAGGATCAGCCGGTAGGTGGGACGCAGGGTGCGCTCGTCGAATTCGACCGAGGCGTTCTCCACCCCCGGCGTCTGCTCCGCCCACATCTTCAGCCGGGGGTAGTGCGTGGAGGCGATCGTGACGGCCCCGCTCCGGCGGAAGTGGTCCACGATGGCGATCGCCAGGGCCGCCCCTTCGTCCGGGTCGGTCCCGGTGCCGACTTCGTCGAGCAGCACGAGGGCCGGGGGCGCCAGCCGGCCGGCCGCTTCCGCGATGTTGCGCATGTGGGCCGTAAAGGTCGAGAGGTTGGCGGCGATCGACTGGTGGTCGCCGATGTCGGCGAAAACCTGCCTGAACACCGGCAGCCGTGCGGCGCGCGCCGGGACGTGAAACCCCATCTGCGCCATCAGCGAAAGGAGCCCCGCGGTCTTGAGCGCGACCGTTTTCCCCCCGGCGTTCGGGCCGCTGATCACCAGCACGTTGTGCTCCCCGTCCAGTTCGAGCGAAATGGGGACCGGGGCCCCCCCCGCGCGGCGCAGGGAGTGCTCGAGTACCGGGTGGCGCGCGTCGGCCAGTTGGCAGGTCCCGTCTTCCGAGATCCGCGGCGCGACGCACTCGAACTCCTCGGCGAAGAGGGCTCTCGCCTGGGCGACATCCAGCTCGGTGACCAGCTCGAGGAGGGCGCGCAGCGAACCGGCGCTCTGCCGGAGGAGGTCGGTCAGGGCGCGGAGGATGCGGGCGATTTCGATCGCCTCCTCCTCCTGGAGGCGGACGAGGTCGTTGTTCTGGTCGATGACGGACATCGGTTCCACGAAGGTGGTCTGCCCGCTGGAGGAGAGCCCGTGCATGACGCCGGGGACCCGGGTGCGCGAATCGGTCCGGACCGGGATGACGAAGCGGCCGTTGCGGAAGGTGATGATGTCCTCCTGGACCGCCTGCGGGGAGGCGCGCAGGATCGATTCGAGGGTGCGCTGGATGCGGTGCCGGCGTTCGGCGATCTCCCTGCGGACGGCCCGGAGCCCGGGGCTGGCGCCGTCGTCGATTTCGCCGCTGGGCAGGATCTTGCCGTGGATCTCCTCGAGCAACGGGCGGGTGTCCGGGATCCCGGCCGCCATGCGCCCCAGGATGGGGAAGAGGCCCGGGGCCGCGGCGGCGCGGATCGATTCCCGGAGCCCCCTGCCGGCGGAGAGGAGCCTCTCGAGCGCGAGGATCTGCCGCGGTTCGAGCGCCGTCCCCTCGATGTGGAGCCGCTCCATCACCGGGTCGAGATCCTCGACCCCCGCCAGGCCGAACCGGCCGCTCGCGGCGAGAAACCCCGCGCACTCGGCGGTGAGGTCGAGCGCCGCGGCGATTTCGTCCCGGTCGGCGGACGGGCGCAGGCCCTCCAGCCGCTTCCGGCCGGAGGGCGTCTGCACGTGCCGGGCGGCCAGGGCGATCAGCGCCCCGAGTTCGAGTGTGTCCAGTGTCCGTTCGTCCATGCGACCCCCGCAGTCCCCAGCATCTTACGCTCCGGCGCATTTTTCCAGAAGCGCGATTTTGCCCCGTCCGCCCCGGATATTAGGGTGGCCCGACGGCGCGTTTTCCGATAGAGTTATGAACCTGAACCCCCGTGGATAATGGGGATGGATGGGACGACTATGAGACCTAAGGACTTTATCGCCATTCGGGACTGGTCGGCGGAGGACCTGCTCGCCCTGCTCGACGAGGCCGCCGCGATCAAGGCGGACCCGGGAAAATACCGCAGGGGGCTCGAAGGGAAGGCCCTGGCCCTGATCCTGGAAAAACCGTCGCTCAGGACGCGCGTTTCCTTCGAGGTCGGCATTCACCAGCTGGGGGGATACTCGCTCGTGCTGACTCCTGCGGAGATCAACCTGGGGAAAAGGGAATCGGTGCGTGATGTCGCCAAGAACCTCGAGCGCATGGTGGACGGGATCATGATCCGCACCTTCCGGCACGAGACGGCCGTGGAGATGGCCGAGGAAGCCTCCATCCCCGTAATCAACGGCCTCACCGATTTCTGCCATCCCTGCCAGGCGATGGCCGATTATCTGACGATCCGGGAGGTGAAGGGGCGGCTCGAGGGGATCCGGATCGCCTATGTCGGCGACGGCAACAACGTGGCCCATTCCCTCGTCTTCGGGGCCGTCCGCCTCGGCGCGCACATCACCGTGGCGCATCCGCCGGGGTACGCCCCCGACGCGGGGGTGATCCGGTGGGCGGCGGAGCACGCGGGCGCCACAGGCGCCCGGGTGGAGATCCTCGAAGACCCGGTCGCCGCGGTCAGGGACGCCGATGTCGTGTACACCGACGTCTGGACCAGCATGGGGATGGAGGCCGAGGCGGAGCAAAGGAAAAGGGATTTTCGGCTCTACCAGGTCGACGACGCTCTGGTCGCCCACGCGAGGGAGGATTACGTCTTCATGCACTGCCTCCCGGCCCACCGGGGAGAGGAAGTGAGCGACGGCGTCATCGACTCCGGCCACTCCGTCGTGTTCCAGCAGGCGGAGAACCGCCTGCATGCCCAGAAGGCCGTCCTGCTCGCGCTGATGGCCTGACCCGTCGGATCAGGCTCCCACCGAGCCGGCTTCCCGCCCGGCGCCGGCGATGGCCCCTTCCACGCGCGGGATATAGACGGTGTGGATATTGCCGGTCCTGGGATCGTTGGTGCTCTTCAGGCACCCGCCCATGCGCCCGGCGATCGCGCGGATGGACGAGTGGCGCCGTTCCGGCTGAACCGCGCAGCCGTCGGTGCTGAAGACCAGGCGCACGTATATCCCGGGACGGAGTTCGGGGGGGATTTCCGGGTCGGGGCCGGCCACCTCGACGTTCCGGGTCTCGATGGTGACGAGCCCCCCGAGCGGGAGCGCCTCGCGCGCGTTGGCCATCAGGTTGCCGATGAGCTGGGTCACCTCGTTGCGGTCGGCCCAGACCAGCCCGGGGCGGGGCGCGAGGTCCATCTCGAGTTCGATATCGGTCCCGATCAGGCTGTGGAGCAGGCGGTCGTTTCCCGTCAGGATCTCGTTGAAGTCGAGGAGGTCGGGGGAGCGATCGTCCCTCCGCGCGAGCGACAGGAACTGGCCCGCGTGCCGGATCCCCCGGCCCGCGTCCCGGGCGAGGGAGTCCGCGAGGCGTCGCACCTCTTCGGCGTCCCCGGCCGCCTGCAGGAGGCGCTCCCCGGCCTCGGCCAGGGAAGCGCAGAGCTCCCTGAAGCTCGTCACCGTCGCTGCCGCGAGATCCCCCGCGGACTGGATGCGGCGGATTTCCTCCCCCAGCCCGTGGGCATCGGAGATGTCGGTGAGGATGCGCTCCACCAGCGGCGTTTCCCCGTCCGAGGCCTCGACGAGCGCGGCATTTTCCCGGACGCGGACCGGCTTCCCCTCCTTCCCCAGGGCCGTCCACTCGATCCCCTCGAGGCTCCCCTCCTCGTCGAGGCGGGCGGCCAGGGCGCCTTCAAAGGCGTAGATCCGGAAGGGGCTCCCGTCCGGCCGGGACAGCGCCGCCTGGGCGTTCGGATAGCCGAACATCCGGGCCGCGATATCGTTGCATTCCACGACCTGCCCCCCGCGGGTGGCGCGGACGATTCCGGCCGGGGTGAACCGGGACAGGCGCTGGTAGCCCCGGCGGCAGTGGGAGCCTTCCCGGGCCAGGGTCCGGTTCTCCGATTGCAGCTCCTCGAGCCGCTTCTGCGCCTGCTCCAACTGCACGGCCTTGGACTGGTTCTGTTCGGAAATCCAGGCCAGGCGCGCTTCCGCTTCACGGACGGTGTTCTGCACCGCGGCCGCGTGCGCCTTTTCCCCCTCCTCGAGCCTGCGCTCCATTTCCGCCCGCGCCGACTGCCACGCGGCCTGCTCGGTCTGGTATCTCCCGGTCAGATCGGCCAGCCGGGTCTCGACCTCCCGGAGGCTCTCCGCCAGGGTGCCGCGCTGCTTTTCGGCGGTCTGGAACTTCTGTTCGGCCTTCTTCTGCGCGAATTCGTACTGGGAGATCTCCGTCCGGTGTTTTTCCGCGAGCTGGGACAGGGCGGACTGCGCGCCGGCCAGGGCCGTATGCAGCCCGGCCAGCTGCTTTTCCCCTTCCCGGATCCGGAGCTCGAGATCCGCGCGCTCGATCCCCCGCCGCTCCTGCTCCGCGTCGTGGCGCTCCTTCATGGCCGCGGCCCGCGATTCCGAATCGGCCAGGGCCGTCTGGAGCGAGATCCGCTGCTTTTCGGCCGCCTGGAATTTCCGGTCGAGTTCGGCGAGTTCGGCTGTCAGGCGGGCCCGTTCGGACGCGTGCTGCTCGCCGAGCGCCGCCAGGCGGGCCGCCGCCTCCCCGAGCTCGCGCTGGCGCGCCTCGAGCAGGCTTTCCGCCTCCGCGTACCGGGCCTCGAGCGCGATGAGCGACCGCTGCAATTCGGAGCGCTCGCCCTCGCGGGCGGCGGCGAGCTCCCGCGCCCGGGATTCTCCCTCGGCCAGCGCGGCCTCGAGGTCGCCGACCCGGGCTTTTGCCGCCTGGTGATGCTCCCGGAGTTCCTTCTCGCGCCGCTCCTGTTCTCGGCGTTCGGCGATATATTTTTCGGTCAGTTCCCGGATCCGCGCATCCGCCTCGCGAAGCGCCGCCTCGAGCGGCGCCCTCTGCTCTTCGGCGGCCAGGTGCCTGCGCTCCAGGTCCATGGCGGCGAGCTCCTGCCACGCACGGTCCGCGCCGCTCCTTTCGCAGAGAGCGGCATAGCGCGCCCCCTGCATCCGGAGGGCGGACTCGAGGGAAGCCCTCGTGTCGTCGGCGCCGCGGTGGCGCTCCTGCAGCTCCCCGTGGGCAGCGGTCAGTCCGGACAAACGCGCTTCCGTCTCCTCGAGCGCCGCCTCCAGGGCCAGCCAGGAGTTTTCCGTTTCCTCCAGCTTGCGCTGGAGCCCGGCGCGGCTCTCGTCCCGCGCGGCCAGTTCCGCCCGGTACTCCTCCTCCTGCCTGCGAAGGCGAGCTTCGGTCTCCTCGATCCTGAGCCGGAGGTCGTCGCGGCTCTCGTCCCGCGCGGCCAGTTCGGCCCGGAGCGACTCCTCGAGCGCCGCGCGCTCGGCCAGGGTTTCTTCGAGCCGGCGCTCGAGCCCGGCGCGGCTCTCGCCCGCTGCGGCCAGCTCGGCCCGGAGCGACTGCTCGAGCGTCGAGCGCTCGGCCAGGGTTTCTTCGAGCCGGCGCTCGAGTGCGGCGCGGCTCTCGGCCGCTGCGGCCAGCTCGGCCCGGAGCGACTCTTCGAGCGCGGCGCGCTCGGCCAGGGTTTCTTCGAGCCGGCGCTCGAGTCCGGCGCGGCTCTCGGCCGCTGCGGCCAGCTCGGCCCGGAGCGACTGCTCGAGCGTCGAGCGCTCGGCCAGGGTTTCTTCGAGCCGGCGCTCGAGTCCGGCGCGGCTCTCGCCCGCTGCGGCCAGCTCGGCCCGGAGCGACTGCTCGAGCGTCGAGCGCTCGGCCAGGGTTTCGTCGAGTTTGCGTTCGAGTCCGGCGCGGCTCTCGCCCGCTGCGGCCAGCTCGGCCCGGAGCGACTGCTCGAGCGTCGAGCGCTCGGCCAGGGTTTCTTCGAGCCGGCGCTCGAGTCCGGCGCGGCTCTCGCCCGCTGCGGCCAGCTCGGCGCGGAGCGACTCTTCGAGCGCGGCGCGCTCGGCCAGCGTTTCTTCGAGCCGGCGCTCGAGTCCGGCACGGCTCTCGCCCGCTGCGGCCAGTTCGGCCCGGAGCGCCTCGTCCTGGCGCTCGTGCCTCGCGCCGGTTTCCTCCAGCGCCGCCGCCAGTTCGTTCTGATGGCGTTCCGCTTCCCGGAGCGTCTGCTCCATCTCCTCCAGCTGCTGCCGGTGCTGCGCCTTTTCCTTCTCGAGCAGGTCCGAGACCTCTGCCAGCGCGGCGTCAGCCTCGGCCCGCCGCCGCTCGATATCGCGCCGTTCCTCCTCCAGCCGCCCCTGGCCGTCCCCCTGGACAGCGGACAACTGCGCCCGGGTGGACTCCAGCTCGGCCGCGGCCGCCTCGAGCCGCTCCGATCGCTCCCTCAATTCCCGTTGGGATCGTTCCCAGCGCTCGCGCTGGGCGTCGTGTTCCTCTTCGAGGTGCCGCACCCGCGCCTCGGCCTCCTCCACCGCCGCCTGGAGCCTGGCCTGCTGCTGTTCGGACGCCTTCTTCTGCGACTCGGCCAGGCGCAGGGCCGTTTCCCAACGGGTGAACTTGAAGCGGCTCTTTTCCTGGAGTTCGCGGAAGCGCACCTCGTAGGTGCGCAGCGTCGTGGTCAGATCCTCGTACTTCTTCAGGATCCCCGCTTCGGCGCCGGCGTCCCCTTCGAGGGAGCGGGGGGGGTGAAGGGTGGCCAGGACCGACGCGGCGCTGCCGGGACTGCGCCTCAGGGGGATGGCCCGGAGGTCCACTCCCGGAATCGACCCGTCGATACCCTTCCACTTCAGGCTGATGGAAGCGCTGGACCATGCGCCCACCGTGGCCAGGAACTTCTGCACCGCTTCCCGCTCCTGGGGGGGGACGAGGTGAAGGAGGTTCTTGCCGATGACCTGGTCGCTTCGGTGCGCCCCTATCCGTTCGAGCCCGGTGCGGTTCACCGCCAGGAAGGAGCCGTCGGGGGCGACCAGCGCGACCCCCACGGGAACGGTCTCCACGATGAGGCGCAGCCGTTCCCCCTGTTTTTTGAGCGCCTCCTTTTCGCGCGCCAGCCGGCCCATGCGGACGGCTTTTTCCACGGATGCCAGGAGCCTCCGGGGGAACTGTCCGGTCCGGGGGATGGAGTCGGCGGCCCCGGCGTTGAGGGCCGCGATCGCCGCGGCTTCGTCCCCCGGTTCCGTCAGGGCGATGACGGGGATCCGCGGGTAGTCCCGCACGGCGTCCGTGATCGCCTTCGCCGCGGCCGCGCTCTCCCCGGGACAATCGATGACGACGAGATCCCCCGCGGCGTCCCCGGTCTGCGGGGGTCCGTCGGTCGCCTGCGGGAGCGGATGGATCATCAGGGAAGGCATGTCGGCAAAATGCCGTCGGAAGGGCTCCAGTTCCCCCGCATACAGGATCCTGACGTGCCGGGCCTGGTGGGGGGCGGGTGACCGGCGCGCGGCCGCCTGCAGGAGAGCCTGGTGCAACACGGCCCCGAATCCAGGGAGTTTGGGAACGAAGAGGTCGACGCATCCCCCGAGCAGGGTCTCCGCGGCCTCGTCCCCGGTCTCCGGGGTGAGGACCACGATGACGGCCGGGTTCCCTTCGCGCTTCAATCCCTCGGCCAGGAAGGCGGCTTCCGGGCGCGGGATGGAGCCGTCGATCAGGAGCGCGTCGAAGGCGCCGGCGACGGTCATGCGAGTGCGGGCATCCTCGATCCCCGGAGAGGGGTGAATCGCCGGGGCGGGGGAGAAGGGTTCGAGTTCCCGCCGGAGCGCGGCTTCTTCGCTCGCATCGCTGCTGACATAGAGTACGTTCATAAAGATCCCGGCCTGCGCCTCCGCTCCGTGCCCGATGCCGGACGCCAGGGGGCGGTCATTCTCTGAATATGCACCCTTCGCCCGAAGTCCTCAAGGGGTCACCAGTCGTTCATCTGGAGCATCCGGTCCAGGTCCGCTCCCAAACCGCCCGGCGCCAGGACCGTCAGGACGGCGGGATCCTCCCGCTCGCTGATTTCCCCGGGGGGGGGTGACGGTTTGGGATCTCCGAAATCGTTTACGATGTCCGGAGCCGGGATCGGGCGCGGCTCGGCAGCGGGCGCGGTTTTCACCGCCAGGTCGTCCAGGACGGTCAGGGGACTCTCGAAGGTGATGGCCGATTCGTAGAGCGGGGCGCCCGAGATCGACTTGATGCTGGATCGCAGGACGATGCCGGAGACTTTGAAAACGCCCTTGGTCGTCATGATCTTGAGAAGGATTTTCATGTCCGGGCGCAGCCGGAACACCGTGTGGAGCAGCATCCCCCCCTTGGAGATGTCGATCACGCAGGCTTCGGTTCCCTGGTTGATGGATACCCCCTTGAGGGAGGGGACATCCTGCGGGGTCAGGCGCCGCCACTGTCTCCGGTCGGAGCCGTCAAAGGTTCTTTTTCGTTGTTTCATGGTGTCCGCTCTTCCGCCGCACTGCCGTGCGCTGTCGCATCGTTTCCCGGTGCAGATCGGCGCCGGATTCCGGCACTCCATATGATCGGCGGATGAAGGGCGGAAGTTTAGCCGGAAATGCCCTCTATTTATTGGGTGACAGTGTGTTGCCCCGGGGCGGCGGCGGTAGGGGATTTGAAATCGGGCCTCCCGGGCCGGGGGGGTGGGGGGGCTCTGCGGCCTCGATCGCGTCCGAGCGCCTCCGCAGCGACTCGATGTCGGGGGCCAGGATCTTCAGGATGGAAACGGGGAGGGCGCTGGTGAACCGGTACTCCCCGGCCTGACTCCCCGGCACGAACGCCGTGAGGACCCCGTAGTAGCGGTCCCCTATGTAGAAGACGAAGGTGGCCGTGCGGTCGATGGCGCGGGAGGAGAGCACCCGCCCGCCCCGGTCCACGGTGGTGACGCGGTTGTCCCCGGAGCCCGTTTTCCCCCCCGCCACGAGGGGCCGGTCCCCGAGCACGAAGGCGCCGGACAGCCTTGCGGCCGTTCCCGACTCGACGACGCCGGCCAGGACCGGGAGGATCGCCCGGGCCACGGCGCGGGGCAACACGCGCCGCCCCTCGGCTTCATCCGGTTCCAGTACCGTTTCATAGGGGGTGTTTTCGGCGAACCGGAGGCGCGTGATGCGCATGCCGGGCCGGTGCTCCCCGTCGTTGAGCAGGATTCCCATGAGCTCGGCCAGGGCTTCGGGCCGGTCGCCCGAACTCCCCAGGGCGGTGGCCAGCGACGGCACCAGGCTGTCGAACGGAAACCCGAGCCGGCGCCAGGCGGGGGTCATTCGCCGGAAGGCGTCCTGTTCGATACGGATGCGCAGCCTGCGCTCCTGGGGGGCGCGGTTGCCCTCCTTCAGGAGCCAGACGGCCGTCACCTGGCGGGCGCCGCCGCTCCGGGCCCAGAGTTCCTCCCAGGACAGTTCCGGTTCCCGGAAAAGGGCGCCGGCCGCCCAGAGCCGCAGGGGATGTTCCCCGAGAAGGTACCCGTAATCGGACAGCCCGAGCCGGGGGTTCCCGTAAGCCTTGACCCACCGCTCCACCGCCTGGGGGGAGCCGTCGGCCCCGAAGCGCTCCATCCATCGGGCCAGGGCGGCGGCGTCCCCGCCACGGTGCCAGGAGTAGAAGGTGATGGCCAGGTGGCGCGGGGACGGCGCCTTCTCCCCCAGAAAAGCCTTCAGGACGGCGGCCGGGTCGCGCTTCCGGAACGCGCGCCAGGCCTCGCGGAGGAAATGGCGCGACTCCTCCTCGGCGAGCTCCCGCAGCATCCGGCGCCGGACGGGGTGATCGGGTTCGGCGAGAATTTTTTCGGTGTCGTAGGGGAGGCGGGCCGCGTGGAAATCGACGAGGTCGCGCATCAGGCGCACGTAGACAAGGTTGATGGAGTGGCGCGTGGCTTCGCGGACGGTGACGATGCGTCCGCCGTCGGCGCGGTTGAAATTGCCGAAGGTGTGGAGGCCGCCTCCGGTGAAAAACCGCTCCCCGGTTCCGGCGGAGTACCTGCGGTCGAGCGCCAGCTCCAGAAACGCCTCGAGCCGGGGCCTGGGCTCTCCCCCGAGCGTTTTCACGGCCCAACGGGTGATGGGATCGCGCGCTCTCTCCCTTTCCCGCTCCAGGGCTCCGGCGTCCAGGCGCGCGAATTGCCCGTGGAGCGTCGCGGCGATGTCGAGGTAATGGGCCAGGACGCGGAGCTTGGCCGTGCTCCCCAGCTGCATCTTCATCCCGGTGTTGATGTCGAACGGGGCGTCGAGGTTGTCGGTGATGCCGCGCACGAGGTTCCCCCGGGGGGTCTTCTCGACCAGGATCAGCCCGTAGATGACGCGGGAAGGATCCCCCCGGCCCAGGAGCCGCTCCCCCCCGAGGCCCCGCCCGGCGATGAAGGCGGGGTCCCGCAGCGCGGCGAAGAGGGTCGCGACCCGGTGCTGGAAAACGGGGTCGATGGTCGATTCGACGTCCAGGTGGAGGCGGTCGAGTTCGTACAGCCCGGGCACCCCCAGGAGCCCGGCCAGGTTTGCACGGATCTCGTTGACCGCCTTGTTTTCGGCGTAGAAGGGGACGGAGTATCTCGGGGGACGGGCGGAAAAGGCGACGGGCGCGGCCTGGACGCGCCGGGCGAAGTCCCCGGAGATCGCCCCCGCCTCGGCCAGGAACCGGACGTAGAAATCGACCCGGTTTTCGAGGGCCGCGCGGCCGTTCAGCAGGTAATGGCTCGGGGCCCGGACGGCGCAGAGAAGGGCCATGACCTGTTTGAAGATCCGGGCCTTCTCGTCCGTTTCGGCCGGATCGCCCAGGACCTTGCAGGCCTGCTGGAAGTCGAGCCCGAACCAGGAGTAGAGGCCGTTGCCGAGGCCGTGGATTTCCCCGTACCCGGGGGTCGCCGCCAGCGGGATGGAATTGAGGTAGTTCAGCACGATCCGCCGCCGCTCCTCGCGCGTATCCATCCCGCCCTGGTAGACGCGCAAACTGGCGTCCGTCATCTGCCGGAGCTTGGCCAGCACCGAGTCGGTCCTCCCCTCGTCCGAGTGCCGGAATTTCTGCATCTGCGTGGCCAGGGTGCTCCCCCCCTCGACGGAGAGGGGGAGCCCCAGCCTGTTGCCGGCATAGAGGAAGATGGCCTTGGCGAGCCGGTCCCAGTCGACGACGGGGTTGGTCCTCGCGTCGGCCGGCTGATCGAGTTCCCGGTTTTCGATGATGAGCAGACCCTTCACGACCAGGGGCGGGATCGCCTCGAAACTCTCGAAGTGGTACTCGGCCAGGGGGGCCGCAAACAGGGGCTGGCCGTCGTTGCCGCGGATCCTGAGCTTGGTGGAGGTCGGTTCGGGGTAGGGGGGGAGGATGCCCCAGCCCGCGACCCGCTCCAGTTCGCGCGAGAACCGGACCTGCCTGCCGACGGTGTATCCTGCCGCGCCGAGGCGCCGCACGAAATCGGGGATCAGGGCGTACCCGGTGCGGATGTCGTACGGCCCGTGCCTGGGGAAGACGATGTTGGGGCTGGGTCCCGGTTCCACCCGGTACGACAGCTTTCCGGCGTAGTAGGAAAGGGCGCGGGAACTGAAAGCGGAGGTGCGCATTTCGTAAAGGGCCGCGCACGACACGACCAGCAGGACGGCGGTCCATCTGAAGAAACGGGGGTGGCCGCGGAAAAGCGCCTTCAGGCCGGCCGGCCGCAGGCGGAGGATCCGGCGCAGGGTGATGCCCAGAAATCCCTTGTCCTCATCGTCGCCCATGAGCGCCCATCCTCCGCGGTATCCGATCGGACGGTTGTGAGTGATCCTCAGCGGCTGATCACGAAAATGGCCATGTCGGCAAGCCGGTTGGCGTCATCGGTCACCACGCGCCCCTCCTCCGTGTCCAGCGAGATCCGTTCATGGACGGTGATGTGATGATCCCGGCAGAAATCCTCGAAATCGGCGATGGAGAAGAAGCGGATATTCGGGGTGTTGTACCACTCGTGGCGCAGAAGACCGGAGGAAAGCGGCGACTTCCCCTCTTCCTGCAGCATCCGGCGCAGCTTGTGGTAGGCGAAATTGGGGAAGCTCACTATGGAGCGCCGGCCCACCCGCAGCATCTCGTTGATGAGGCGCTCGACGTCCCGGACCGCCTGGAGGGTGTGCGAGAGCACGACGCAGTCGAACTGGGAGTCCGAAAAGATCTCCAGCCCCGAGTTCAGATCGGCCTGGATGACGTCGAACCCGCGTTCCAGGCAGTGCAGCACGTCCTCCTCGTTGATCTCGAGCCCCACGAGCTTCCGGTTCCCCTCCCCGCGCAGCCGGACCAGGAGCGATCCCCGGCCGCAGCCGAGGTCGAGCACACTGGCGGCCGGGTGGATCAGGCGCACGATCTGGTTGTAGTCGATCCGGGGGCGGCGCAGGGCGCCGAAGATGCTCGTCGGGGCGTCCGCGTCCAGGTCCTCCTCCTCCCCGGTCTGCTCGGGGGCGCCGCGCAGGTTCTGGAGGAAGGCACGCATGAACCCCCCGTAAACCGGGAGTTCGTCTGGCAGCAGGAACGCGTCGTGGCCGCAGGAACTGGCGATGTTGCCGTAGCTGACCGGCTTGTTGCGCGCGATCAGCGCGTGGACCAGCTCGCGCGACTGTCCGGGGGGGAAGAGCCAGTCGCTGGTGAAGCTGACGATGAGCCACCGGCATTGCGACCGCCCCAGGTTTTCGGACAGGGCCTCCAGCGTTTCCCCCAGGTCGAAGAGGTCCATCGCCAGCGAAAGCCTGATGTAGCTGTTGGCGTCGAACCGTTCCACGAATTTGTCCCCCTGGTAGGCCAGGTAGGAGCCCACGCTGAACCGCTTTTCGAACGCCGTGGACAGGTCCCGCGGCTTCAGGCGGTCGGCGCCGAACTTCCGCCGCATCGATTCGGGGGAGAGATAGGTGATGTGCCCCAGCATGCGCGCCAGCGCGAGCCCCACGGCCGGCGTCGTGCCTTCGCTCTGGTACTGGCCGCCCCGGAAATCGGGGTCGCGCTGGATCGCGTTGCGCCCGACCACGTCGAAGGCCAGCGCCTGGGTCGTCAGCCGGGCGCTGGTGGCGATGGCCACGACGCCCGCGACCCGTTCGGGGTACCGCACGGCCCAGGTGAGCGCCTGCTGCCCCCCCATCGAGCCGCCGACCACGGCGAGCAGGCGGTCGATCCCCAGGTGGTCGAGCAGCAGTCGCTGCACCTCGACGATGTCGCCCGTCGTGATGGTGGGGAAATCGGCCCCGTAGATCCGGCCCGTGGCCGGGTTCAGGCTGTTGGGGCCCGTGGTGCCCCGGCAGCCGCCGAGGGCGTTGGAGCAGAGGACGAAGTAGCGGTCGGTGTCGATCGACAGGCCCGGACCGACGACGAGGTCCCACCACCCGGGGTCGTCGTCGGCCGTGTGCCGGGCCACGTGGGAATCCCCGCTCAGGGCATGGCAGATCAGGATGACGTTGTCCCGCGCGCCGCTCAGCCTCCCGTAAGTCTCGTAGGTCACGGTGACGCCGTGGAGCCGCTCGCCCAGCTCCAAACTGAGCGGGCCCGGGAGGGCAAAGCTCCGCGCATGAACGAGCGGCCGGCCCGTGCGTACGCTGTCGCTGCTTTCAAACAGGTCGGGGGCCATGGGTCACTCCGCCGGCGGTTCCGGGCCGCGGGACGCCGCGAGAGCCCGGGCGAAGTCTTCGCGGATGTCGCCGAAATCCTCGATCCCCACGGAGACCCGGATGTATTCGGGGGTGACGCCCGCCGCCCGCTGCTCCTCTTCGGTCAGCTGGGAGTGGGTGGTGGACGCGGGGTGGATGACCAGGGTGCGCGCGTCCCCGATGTTGGCCAGGTGGCTCGCCAGCCTGACGGCTTCGATGAAGCGGACGCCCGCTTCCCGGCCGCCGCGGATTCCGAACCCGACGATGGCCCCGGCGCCGCCGGGGAGCAGCTCGGCCGCCCGCCGGTGGTACGGGTGGCTCTCGAGTCCCGGGTAGTTCACCCACACCACGTCGGGGTGGTTTTCGAGCCACCCGGCCAGGGCCGCCGCGTTGGCGACATGCCGCTCGATGCGCACCTCGAGCGTTTCCAGCCCCAGCAGGAAGAGGAAGGCCGCAAACGGGCTCATGCAGGCGCCGGTGTCTCTCAGCCAGTGGGTGCGCGCGTGCATGATATAGGCCATGTTGCCCAGGGGCTCGAGGGCTTCGGTGAAAACCATCCCGTGGTAGGCTTCGTCGGGGGCGGTGAACTCGGGCCATTTCGCGGGGTTGTCCGCCCAGGGAAACCTGCCGCTGTCGACGACGGCGCCCCCGACATGGACGCCGTGGCCGCCGATAAACTTGGTCGTGGAATAGACTACGATGTCCGCCCCGTGCTCGATGGGACGGAGCAGCACCGGAGTGAGCAGGGTGTTGTCGACGATGACGGGCAGGCCGTGGCGGTGCGCGACCTCGGAGACGGCCCGGAGATCGGGGATGTCGTTCTTCGGGTTCCCGATCGACTCGAGGTAGACCAGGCGGGTGTTGTCGTCGATCAGGCGGGACATCCGCTCCGGTTCATCCGGGTTGAAGAATCGGACCTCGACCCCCAGTTTCCTGAAGGTCTGGGAAAACAGGGTCCACGTGCCGCCGTAAAGGCTGGTGGAGGAGAGGAAATTCTGGCCCGAATGCGCGAGGGTGAGAACGGCGGCCGTGATGGCCGCCTGCCCGCTGCTGAAAGCGAGGGCCCCGATCCCCCCGTCGAGGGCCGTCAGCCTCTTCTCCAGGACCTCCGTGGTGGGATTGGTCAGCCGGGAATAGATGTTCCCCTGCTCGCGCAGCGCGAACAGGTCGGCGGCGTGCCGGGTGCTTTTGAAGACATAACTGCTGGTCGCGTAGATGGGCACCGCGGAGGAGAGCGTTTCCGGATCCGGCCGCTGACCCGCATGCAGCGCCAGGGTCCCCAGGCGGTACCCCGTTTTCGTGTCATCCATTTTCCCCGTCCCTTCTCCCGCGAGGGTGTCCTATAAAACTTATGATCCACGGGAGATTTGTCAAGATCGATCCATCCTGCGCCGGGGCCCGGCCGCAGGCGCCCGCCCGCCGGTCAGTCGTCCCGCGGGCCCGGGTCCGGGCCGGGGCCGAAGTCCGCGGAGATGGTTTCGCGCGCCGCCCCGGCCATGGCGTTGTCCACGAGACGCGCCACGTCCAGCCCGCTTTCGGCGCGCGCGGCCTTTTCGGGATCGGCCGCGGTTTCCGGGTGGCGCGGGATGAAGAGGGAACAGCAGTCCTGGTCGGCCTGGATGCTGGTCTCGTAGGTCCCGATGGCCCTGGCGATGCGGATGATCCCCTCCTTGTCGTCCCCGATGAGGGGGCGGAAAACCGGCATCGTCGCGGCGGCGGAGATGGTCCGGATATTGTCGAGCGTCTGGCTCGCCACCTGTCCCAGGCTGTCTCCCGTGACCAGGGCGGCCGCTTTTTCGTTCCGGGCGACCGCCTCGGCGATCCGGACCATGAAGCGCCGGTAGAGGACGACGCGCAACGCGGGCGGGGCGTAGGCGACGATCTCGCGCTGCACCTCGGCGAAGGGGACCATCCAGAGGGTGGACTCCAGCTGGAAGCGGGAGAGGATCCCGAGAAGGCGCCGGACCTTCTCCTGCGATTCCACCGTCGTGTGGGGATAGCTGTGAAAGTGAACGTGGTGCACCCGGCAGCCTCGCCGCATCATGCGCCAGGCGGCCACGGGGGAGTCGATCCCGCCCGAGAGCAGGCACAGCACCTTTCCTCCCGAACCGGAAGGGAGCCCCCCGGCCCCCTGGATGCGGGAGAGGTGGAGAAACGCCCGGCCCTTGACGATTTCGATCCCGAACACCGCCTCGGCCCCCTCCATCCGCACCTCGGCCCCGGTGCGATCCTGTACGAAGGCGCCCAGGCGCCGGTTCAGCTGCTGGGAATCGAGCGGAAACTCCTTCGTCCCGCGCCGGCAATCCATCTTGAAGGACCGGAACCGGGTGGAGGCGACCAGCAGGGCCAGTTCCGACTCGATGGCGTCGATCTCCGCCGGCACTTCGCGGGCGACGATGAAATTGGCGATTCCGAACACCTTTTCGAGCCGGCGCGTGATTTCCCCGGCCGGGGAGTCCCCGGTGAGCTCGACCAGCAGGCGGCCGGCGAAGCGCCGGATCGAGGCCGTCTCCAGCCCCTGGAGGAGGCGCGCCACGTGGCGTTCGAGGCAGGTCTCGAACCAGCCGCGGTTGTTCCCCTTGAGATTGATTTCGTGGTAATGGATCAGGATTGTGCGTTTCACGGCCGTAATCTTATCGCATCGCCGGAAATTTGCCGCATGAAAATAAGGGGCGTTATACAATGGCCCCATGCGGATGACGCGCAGGGAATTCCATCGGCTGACGCTCCTGGCGGGGATGTCGCTCCTCGGCGGCGAAGGCCGGGGGGACGACGGCTCCACCGTGGCTCTGGTGAAGACGGGGGACCGCAACTACGGCGTTCACCGGGCGGTGGAGTTGCTGGGAGGGGCCGATTTCGGGGGGCGCGGCGTCTACCTCAAGGCGAGTTACAACAGCGCCGATCCTTTCCCGGCCTCCACCCACCCCGACGCCCTGCGGGCGCTGGTCGGGGTGCTCCTCCGCTGCGGCGCCGGCCGGGTGGTCCTGGCGGAAAGAAGCGGGATGGGGCGGACTCGGGCGGTGATGCGGGAGCTGGGCGTCCTGGAGCTGATCCGGGATTTGGGGCTCGACTTCCTCCCCCTGGAGGAACCCGGGGTCGCCGCCTGGCGCCGCGTCGACCTGCCCGGGTCCCACTGGAGCCGCGGGGTGGAGGTTCCCGCCTTTCTGGGCGACGGCGGGTGCGTGGTCCAGCTCTGCAACCTGAAGACCCACCGTTTCGGCGGAGGCTACAGCGCCAGCCTGAAGAACTCCATCGGGCTGCTGGCCAAGTACGACCCGGAGAACGGCTACAACTACATGCGGGAACTCCATGCCTCCGACGACCAGTGTTTCCTGATCGCCGAGGCGAACCAGGCTTACACCCCGCGGCTTCTGGTCATGGATGCCTCTTCGGTCTTTGTCTCCGGGGGGCCGGAGGCGGGGGAAGAGGCCCATCCGGGCGTCATCGCGGCGTCCACCGACAGGGTGGCGCTCGATGCCGTCGGCCTGGCGATCCTCGAGCGCTCCGGCGCCGCGGTCGCCGGGGGGAAGGCGGGTGTTTTCGGCCAGGGCCAGATCTCCCGGGCGGCCGAACTCGGCCTGGGGGCCCGCTCGGCCGCCGGGATCCGCCTCGTGACGGGCGACGCCCGGAGCCAGGCCTACGCCTCCCGGCTGGAATACATCCTCCTCCATCCGGCCGAAACACCCTGACCCGCCGATTTTTTTGAAACCATCGCCCCCTTTCCTCATCTGAACAATACGGATCCGTTCGTGCCCGGGGCCCACCCGGTCATGCGGCGGCAGATTCATGATTTCCCGCTGTAACCTCCTGCCCATTTCGGGCGTAACGGTATTAGGGACGCCTGTGGCATCGACTGCCGGCGGCTCAGTCAGCGCGCGTATCAATGTTATCTTGGAGGGAAAATGAAACGCGATTTAGTGTCCATCATCCTCACCCGACAGGAACTGCAAATCATGAAAGCGGTCTGGAAACTGGGGACCGCGACGGTGAAGCAGGTGCGCAAGGAGATCTGCGCGGAGAAGCCCACGGCCTATACCACCATTCTCACCCTGATGGGCATCCTCGAGGAGAAGGGGGCCCTGGCCCATTCCCGCGCCGGGCGGGCCTATGTCTATCGGCCGCTGCTGTCCCGCTGGCAGGCGACGCACAACCAGCTCGAGGATGTCCTCGCGCGCTTCTTTGACGGCGATGCCGAGAAGCTGGTCGAATACGTTCTGGAAAACGAGGTCAAGGGCCCCGAACAGATGAGGAACATCCGTTGCCTGATCGATTCGGGGATGGAGAACCAGGTCGCCTGAGCCCCGGTTCCGCCCGTCGGCCGGATCCGGCCCGTCAGTTGGAGGGGGCGTAGTACCCCTTGCGGTAGTTCAATTTCAGGTTTCCCTCCGGGACCTTGATTTCGATCTTTCGATAGCTCCCGTCACGGCGCGGGTTCGACGAGATATATCCCAGGTTGTATTGGCTGCGGAGTTCCTGGTTGATCTGGCGGAACGCGTCGTCGAGCTCTTCCACCTGGACCGGGAAGAATACCTTCCCCCCCGTTTCCTGGGCCAGCTGCCTCAGGATCCGGTCCCCCTCTTCGGTATCATCCCCCGTTCCGAACAATCCCCCCTTGCTGACGCTGATGGGGAAAATGGTCGATTCCGCGCGCAGGGCCATCTCCAGCGCGTGGCGCATGTCGGTCCGGCTGGAGAAATCCTCCCCGTCGGAGACGATGATGATGGCCTTGCGCCCGATCTCCCGGATCAGCTTTTCGTCGCACGTCATGGCGATGGCGTCGTAGAGCGCCGTCCCCCCGGCCGCCTGCAGCTTGCGGATCTGCCGGGCCATCTTGTTCGGATCGTTGGTGAAATCCTGGAGCAGCGTCACCGAGGAGTCGAATTCCACCAGCATGGCGCGGTCGCGGTCGCGCAGCACGGTCTGGAAAAAACTGGTGGCCGTGTCCTGGATGAACTGGAGCTTGGGGCTGACGCTGTCGCTGGTGTCGACCAGCATCGCCAGGGTAAGCGGCATGTCCGTTTCCCTGGCGAAATTGATGATTTCCTGAGGCTGGCCGTCTTCGTATAGGGTGAAATCCTCGCGCGCCAGGTTGGTCACGAAGAAACCGGTCTTCCGGTCGAAGACGGAGCAGAGGACGTTGACCAGATCGACGCTGACGCGGTATGTCTGGTCCGAAATCCCGGAGGGGAGCGTGGTCTGGGCCCCGAGCGGAGGCACCATGCTCCCCTGGCGCGGGAGGCCCGCCGTCAGCAGGCATCCCAGAAGGAAAAGGAGCGACAACCTGGCAAATCGTAAAAGCATCTTGTTTTCCTTAATTTAGAAGGATCCGGCCGAGAACCCCCAGTGATTATAGGAAGGCCCCGGGAGTGAGTCAAGCGCTCTCGCTCCCGCTTCCGCCGGGTCGGCCCGCTGCCCGGACCAGGGCCAGGAAGCGTTCGAGTTCCCCGGGCAGCGGGGCCTGGAACGTAAGGGGGGCGCCGGAGCGGGGGTGGGTGAACTCGAGCCGGCCGGAATGCAGGAAAGGGCGTCCGAGCCCCGCGGCCGCCGGCACGATCGCGGGCGGCAGGTTCGCGGTCCGGTTCCCCCCGTAAACCGCGTCCCCCACCACGGGGTGCCCGCTCTCGGCGAGATGGACGCGGATCTGGTGGGTGCGGCCGGTCTCGATCCGCACGTCGAGCAGGGCGGCAAAACCGAAATCCTCCCGGACCTCGTAGTGGGTGACGGCCGGGCGCTTGCGCCGGGCCCGGGACGACATGCGCTTCCGGTTCCGGGGATCCCTCCCGATGGCCGAGTCGATGGTGGCGCGGCCGGGGCGGGGTGAACCGTGCACCAGCGCGACATAGCCCTTGCGAATCTCCCGGTTCTTGAACTGGCCCGACAGGAGGCGGTGGGCGCGGGGGTTCTTGGCCGCCAGCATGACGCCGCTCGTCAGCTTGTCCAGCCGGTGGACGATGCCGGGCCTTTCCGGGTCTCCGGCCTCCAGGCTCCCCAGGTGGTGGAGCAGCGCGTTGACGAGGGTGCCCGAGCGCACCCCGGCCCCGGCGTGGCAGACGAGTCCCGCCGGCTTGTTGAGGACCACCAGGTCGGCGTCCTCGAACAGGATGTCGAGCGGGATCGCTTCGGCGAAGGGACCGGACACGGGCGGGATCGGAATCTCCAGCTCCACCCGCTCCCCCGCCCGCAGCCGGTGCCCGGTCTTGACCGCCGCGCCGTCGACCGTCGCGCACCCCCGGCGGATCCAGCCCTGGATCTGCGATCGGCTCCGGTCGGGCATCCGTTCGGCCAGGAAGCGGTCCAGCCGCGCACCGGCGGAATCCGCGTCGGCTGTCCAGGATGCGGCCGGCGGGCTCAATTTTCCGGCGCCGGCGCGCGGAGGATGAAGCCGTAGTAGACGACGGCCGCTCCCAGGAGCGTCAGGAGGGCGATGAACTGCGAAGTGGAAAGCAGTCCGTAAAAAAGGAAGCCCCGTTCGTCCCCCCGGAAAAATTCGATCACGAAGCGCAGCAGCGCGTACAGGCAGAGGTACTCCATGATGGTCTGCCCGGGGCGGTGATTTTTCCCGAGGCGCCAGGACAGGAGAAAAAACAGGCCGAGCGCCCCGGCCGATTCGTAGAGCTGGGTGGGGTGGATCGCGATGTTGAGGGGGACGCCCACATTGTCGGAGGCGTAGGTGTCCGTAAAGGTGACGCCCCACGGCATGTCGGTGGGGCGGCCGTAGCAGCAGCCGGCCGAAAAGCACCCCAGGCGCCCGATGGCCTGGCCCAGGGCGATTCCGGGGGCCGCCGCGTCGGCCACCTTCCACGCCGGCAACCGCTTTCTTCGCAGGTACCAGGCGGCGGACAGGAGCGCCAGCAGCAGGCCCCCGTAGTAGACCCCCGCCGAACGGAGCGTCGACAGGGAAAAGATTTCGCGCGGATTGCGGCTGTAGTAGCCGTAATCGGCCAGCAGGAGCAGGATCTTCGAGCCCACCAGCGCCGCGAAGATGACCACAAGACCCATGTTCCAGATGGCGTCCGGATGGACCCCCTCCCTGCGGGCGTTGCGGCTGGTGATCCATATCCCCGCGATGAAGGCGGCGGCCAGCAGCAGGCCGTAGGTGTGGATGGTCAGGGGCCCGATTTCCAGGATCTTGGGATGCATGCGCCTATTCTTCCTCTTCCTTTTTGTCCTTGCTCGATTCCTCGATGATCTTCTGCGCGATCTGGGCCGGCACCTCGTCGTAATGCGAAAATTCCATGTGGTAGCTGCCGCGCCCCCCGGTCATCGAGGTGAGCACGGGGGAGTAGGACACCATTTCGGCCATGGGCACCTGGGCCTTGATGATCTGGATGTCGCGCTTGATGTCCATCCCCTGGAGCCGGCCGCGGCGGCTGCTCAGGTCTCCCGTGAGCGCGCCCGCATACTCCTGCGGCGCGTAGATCTCGACGTCCATCACCGGTTCCAGCAGCACGGGGCGGGCCGATTCCATGGCTTTCCTGAAGGCGAGCCTCCCCGCGATCTTGAAGGCCATTTCCGAGGAGTCCACGGGGTGGAAACTGCCGTCGTAGAGCGTCACCTTGAAATCGACGACGGGAAACCCCGCGAGATAGCCGCGTTCGGCCGCTTCCACGATCCCCTTTTCGACGGCCGGAATGAAGTTGCGCGGGATCGCCCCGCCGAAGATGTCATCCGCGAATTCGAATCCCCCGCCTCGCTGGAGCGGTTCCATCCGGATCCAGCAGTCGCCGAACTGCCCGTGCCCGCCCGTCTGCTTCTTGTGGCGTCCCTGGACGTCGGCCTTGCCTCGGATCGTTTCCCGGTAGGGGATCTTGGGCGTCTTCAACAGGACTTCGACCCCGTAGCGCTTTTTCAGCTTCGATACGGTGACCTCGACATGGAGCTGATCGGAGCCGGCCAGCAGCAGCTGCTTGGTCTGCGGGTCGCGCGTGTAGCGGATGGCGCCGTCCTCCTCTATGATGCGGGCCATGGCATTGCTGATCTTGTCCTCGTCCCCGCGGCTCTTCGGCTCGATCGCGAAGGTGATCGAGGGCTCGGGCAATTCGACGCTCGAAAAGAGGATGGGGTGGGCCGGGTCGCAGAGGGTGTCCCCGGTGCTGGTTTCCCGCAGCTTGGTGACGGCGAAAAAGTCGCCCGCCTGGACCTCCCCGATGGGGACCATGGTTTTTCCCTGCGGAATCTGCAGCGGGCCCAGCTTTTCGCTCTTGTCCCTGGTCTGGTTGTGGTAGACGGTGTCGGACCGCATCGTTCCCGAATAGAGCTTGATCAGGCTGATGCGGCCCGCGAAGGGATCGGCGATCGTCTTGAAGACGTAGGCCGCGTACGGCTCCCGGCTTGAGATCTTCCGCACGGCCGGCTCCCCCGTTTTCGGGTCGGTCCCCGTCGATTGGCCCACCGCGGCCGGGGAAGGGCAGAGCTCCGTGACGGCGTCGAGGATCTGGGGAATGCCCATGTTGAGCGTCGAGCTCGCATAGAAGATGGGATAGAGGCTCCCCTGCCCGACGCCGATCTTGAGCCCTTCCATCAGGTCCGCCTGCTCGAGCGTCCCCTCGGCGAAGAACTTCTCCATCAGGGCGTCGCTCCCCTCGGCCACCATCTCGATCAGCTTCTCGCGCCGCTCGGCCAGCTCGTCCCGGTACTGGTCCGGGACCTCCGTCTCCTGGAACTTGCCGGAACCGTCGCGCTCGTAGCGATAGGCCTTGCCGGTGACGAGGCTGATGACGCCGGAGAATTCCTTTTCCATCCCCATGGGGATTTCGAGCGCCACCGCCGCCCGCCCGAACGCCTCCTCGAGAGACGCCAGGGTGCGCTCGCTGCTGGCGTTGTCGCGGTCCGCCTTGTTGATCACGATCATCCGCGGCAGGGAATACTCGTTGCAGAAGCTCCACACCTTCTCGGTCTGCACTTCCACGCCCGCCACCGCGTCGACGACGACGACGGCCGCGTCGGCCGCCCTCACGGACAGCTGCGTTTCGGCCAGGAACGGGCGGTACCCGGGCGTGTCCAGGATGTTGATCTTCTTCTTGTTCCATTCGCAGTGCGCCAGGGCGCAGGCAATGCTGATCTTGCGTTCGATTTCCTCGTCTTCCCAGTCTGTCACGGTGTTGCCGTCCTCGACGCGGGCGAGGCGGTTGACGGCGCCGGAGTCGAACAATATTGCGGATGTCAGAGAGGTTTTGCCGGCTGCGCCGTGACCGATGATGCAGATATTGCGGATGGAGTCACTCTCGAAAACCCTCATAAAGCTCTCCTTTCGGGAGGAATAAACATAAAAGGAGGCCATACTACCACAGGCCCCTGCCCAGCCGCAATTGAGGAGTGGGGGCCTTGTCGGGGCGGGATCCGGGCTAGTCCAGGGATTCCTTGAAGGCGCAGTTTTCGTTGTTGCAGAAGCGGATCGTCCCCGTCCGCTTGGTGGTCTTGGTGAGGGTGAAGGGGGCGCCGCACTGGGGGCAGGGATCGGGCAGGGGCTTGTTCCAGAGCACGAAATCGCAATCCGGGTAGTTGGAGCAGCCGTAAAAGGTCTTGCCGCGGCGCGACTTGCGCTCGACGATCTCGCCCGTGCACCCGGCCCGGCCGCAGCGGACGCCGGTCGATTTCAGCTTGATGAATTTGCAGTCCGGGTAGTCGCTGCAGGCGGTGTACTCGCCGAAGCGCCCGTGCTTGAGGGCCAGGCGCTTGCCGCATACGGGGCAGGTCTCATCGAGGAGGACGTCCTGGGTGACGGTGATCTGGTCCGCCGATTTGATGACCTTCTTCGTGTTGCGGCACTCGGGATACCCGGAACAGGCCATGAATTCCCCGAAACGCCCGCGCTTGAGCACCATCGGCTTGCCGCATTTCTCGCACTGGATGTCCTCGGGCCGGGGGGCGTCGCCCCCCCCCTCGGTTCCTGCGGGGGCGATCTGCCGGGTGTTCTTGCATCCGGGGTAGGCGGAGCAGGCGAGGAAGCGGCCGAATTTGCCCCATTTGATGATCATCATGCTGCCGCACTTGTCGCAGACCTCGTCGGTTTCCACCGCCTCGGTCTTGATGTCCCTCATTTCGGCCGCCGCCGTCTCGAGGCTGCTCGAAAAGCTGCCGTAAAACTCCCCGATCGTCTCCCGCCAGGCTTCCCGTCCCGACTCGATCCGGTCGAGGTGGTCCTCCATCCTGGCGGTGTACTCGTAATCAAAAAGCTCCCGGAAGCTGCCGACGAGCAGGTCGAGAACCACCTCCCCGATTTCGCTGGGATGGAAACGCCCCTCGTTCTTGTCGACATATTCGCGGTCCTGGATCGTGCTCAGGATGGAGGCGTAGGTGCTCGGGCGCCCGATCCCCTTGGATTCCAGCGCCTTGACCAGGCTCGCCTCGTTGTACCTCGGCGGCGGCTGGGTGAAATGCTGCAGCGGCAGGAGTTCGCGGAGCTCCAGCCGTTCCCCCTCGCGGGTCTCGGGAAGCACCGACTCCCCCTGTTCCGGGGATTCATCCGGGACGTCCTCGGGCCGTGATTCCTGGTAGACGGCCAGAAACCCCGGGAACTTGGCGATCGATCCGGTGGCGCGGAACTCCACCTTTCCGGCTTCGATGTCGATGTCGGTCTGGTCGAACAGGGCGGGGTTCATCTGGGAGGCGACGAAGCGGTTCCAGATCAGGTTGTAGAGCTTCCAGAGATCGGGTTCGAGCACCCCCTTCAGGCTTTCGGGGGTCCGCGCCACCGAAGTCGGGCGGATCGCCTCGTGCGCCTCCTGGGCCGTCTTCCTGGATTTGTAGTAGATGGGGTGGTGCGGCAGGTAGGCTTCGCCGTAGGTCCGGCGGATCAGGTCGCGTGTTTCCTCGAGGGCGCTTTCGGCCACCCGGGTCGAATCGGTCCGCATGTAGGTGATCAGCCCCACCGCGCCTTCGTCGCCGACCTCTATCCCCTCGTACAGCTTCTGCGCCACCACCATGGTCCGCTTGACGCTGAAGCCGAGCTTGCGGGCCGAATCCTGCTGCAGTTTGCTGGTGATGAAGGGGGGGACGGGGTATTTCTTCTTTTCGCGGCGGTGAATCCTGCGGACGACGAAATCCGCGCCGCGGAGTTCGCCGACGATCCGGTCGGAGGTCTCGCGGTCGGCGACGGCCCACTTCTTCCCCTCCAGGAGCCGGGCCCTGGCCTTGAAGGCCGGGGGATTCTCTCCGCCCAGCTGCGCGTCGAGGGTCCAGTATTCGTCCGATTCGAAGGCGCGGATCTCGCGTTCCCGCTCGACGATCAGGCGCAGGGCCACGGTCTGGACCCTTCCCGCCGACAACCCCCGGCGCACCTTCTCCCAGAGCAGGGGGCTGATCTTGTAGCCGACCAGGCGGTCCAGGATGCGGCGTGCCAGCTGCGCGTCCACCTTGTTCTGGTTGATGCGCCCCGGACTCTTGAAGGCCTCCAGGATGGCGCCCTTGGTGATTTCGTGAAACAGCACCCGGTAGATGTTCCTGGACTTGCCCGACAGTTCCTCCGACAGGTGCTGGCAGATGGCTTCCCCTTCGCGATCGGGGTCGGCCGCGAGGTAGATGTCGCTGATCCCCTTGGCCGCGGCGCGCAATTCCTTGACCACCTTGGCTTTGCCCGGGATCACGCCGTATTGGGGCGTGAAGGCGTTCTCCACGTCCACGCCAAGTTTGCTTTTGGGCAGGTCCTTGATATGGCCGACCGACGCTTTGACGATGTAATTCCGGCCAAGGTATTTGCCGATGGTCTTTGCCTTGGCTGGGGATTCCACAACCACCAGTGCCTTGCTCATAGGAGGCGCAAACTACACCAATCGGACACAAAATTCCAAGAAAAAATCGCGGAGCGATGCCTCTGTTGGATCCTATCGTCAGTATTTGCAAGTCTTTATATAATAATTCCCCGGCAGCTGCCGGACCCGCCCCCTTCCTTCCAGATCGAGCAGGAGGGCCGACAGGCGGGAAATGTCGATCCCGCTCCGCCTGTGGACCTCGTCAAAAAGGGTGGGTTCGTCCCCGGTGAGCAGTTCGAGCAGGGCCCCGGCCTCTTCCGAAGGCGCCTCCTGCCGTGCGCCCCCCGGGGGGGCCGCTTCGTCCCTGAGGTGGATTTCACGCGCGACGGACGGGGGGAGCTCGTCGACGATGTCGCGCCAGGACTGGACCAGCTTCGCCCCCTGCTTGATGAGGAAATTGGGCCCGAAACTCTGCGGGACGGTCAGGTTCCCGGGGACGGCGAAAACCTCTCGCCCCTGCTCGGCGGCCAGCCGGGCGGTGATGAGCGACCCGCTCTGGCTCGCGGCTTCTATGACCAGGGCGCCCAGCGAGAGTCCGCTCACGATGCGGTTGCGCGCCGGGAAGTTGTGAGGAGCGGGGGGGGTGCCGGGGGGGTACTCCGTCAGCAGCGCCCCGCGCCGGGCGATTTCGCGCGCGAGCGCCCCGTGCTCGCGCGGGTAGACGACGTCGATGCCGGAGCCGAGCACGGCCACCGTGGCGCCGCCGGCCGCGAGCGCGCCGCGGTGGGCGGCGGCGTCCACCCCGCGGGCCATCCCCGAGACGATGGTGATCCCCCTGGCGGCGAGATCGGAGGAGAGTTCTTCCGCCGTCCTGAGTCCGTACAGGCTCGGTTTCCGGGTGCCGACGACGGCCAGACACGCCCGGCCGAGAATTTCGGTCCGCCCCCGGGCGTACAGGACCAGCGGCGGGTCGAAGATCTCCTCCAGGAGCTCGGGATACCCGGCGGTGCCCCGGACCAGGAAGCCGCATCCCGCCGCGGCCCCCCACTCGAATATTTCCCGTGCCCGGTCCCGGCAGGCGCGCGAACGAACCGCCGCGGAGGCCGCTCCCGCAAGCCCCAGCTTTCCCAGCGCGCCTCCGTTCATCCGGAAGAGGCCTGCCAGGTCCGGGGCCGCATCCCGGATCCGGCTGCAGGCGGCGGGCCCCACCCCGGGGAGGAGGGTGATCTCGAGGGCGTTTTTGATCAGGACATCGCCGGCTGTTTCCTTCATAATGACCGCCGGGGATACTGTTTCACGGTGCGGGCGCATATTTCCTTCATAATGGAAGCCATGGGAGTCAGGCCGGGGATCGAGGGTTTTCTGAAGAACGCGCGGGCGCTGGCGGGGGGCGCACGGGCGGGCGCGGTGGTGCACCCCGCGTCGGTCCTGCCCGATCTCCGGCACGCGGCCGACGCGCTCCGGGAGTGCCGCGACCTCCGGCTGGTGTCGCTGTTCGGTCCTCAGCACGGCGCCCGGGGCGAGAAACAGGACAACATGGTGGAATCGGGCTTCTACCGGGACCCGGCGACGCTCCTGCCGGTTCACAGCCTCTACGGCGAAACCCGCCGCCCCACCGAAGAGATGATGGCGGACATCGACCTGCTGCTGTTCGACCTCCAGGACGCCGGGACGAGGGTCTATACCTTCATCCATACCATGGCTTACTGCATGCAGGCCTGCGCCCGGTGGGGCAAGCGCATGATCGTGCTCGACCGCCCCAATCCCATCGGCGGGGTCCGGGTCGAGGGGAACCTGCTCGATCCGGACTGCCGCTCCTTCGTCGGCCTCTACCCGATCCCGATGCGGCACGGGATGACCGCGGGGGAACTGGCCCTGTTCCTCAACGCCGAATTCGGCATCGGGTGCGACCTGGCCGTGGCGCCGATGGAGGGGTGGCGCCGGGATTTCTGGTTCGATGACACGGGCCTTCCCTGGGTCCTCCCCTCGCCCAACCTCCCCACGCTCGATTCGGCCACCGTCTACCCCGGGACGGTCCTCGTCGAGGGGACCCTGCTGTCGGAGGGGAGGGGAACGACCCGGCCGTTCGAGCTCGTCGGCGCCCCCTTCATCGACAGCCGGGATTACGCCGAAGCCCTCGACCGGCTGGGACTGGGCGGGGTCCGTTTCCGCCCCGCGCACTTCGAGCCCACTTTCCAGAAATGGGCGGGCGAAATGTGCGGCGGGATCCAGATCCATGTTTCGGACCGGGAGGCGTTCGAACCCTACCTTACGGGGATAGCGGTGATTGCGGCCGCCCGCTCGCTCTACCCGGACCGTTTCGCCTGGCGGCAGCCCCCGTACGAGTACGAGTACGAGAAACTGCCGATCGAGATCCTGTGCGGAAGCCGGCGGATCCCGGAGATGATCGGCAAGGGGACGCCGATCGAGGCCATGCGCCGCAGCTGGCAGGCGGATGTCGAGCGGTTTCTCCGCCTCAGGGAGCCCTATCTTCTGTATTAACCCCGAATATGGATGTGCTAATATACCAGCCCTATGATCATAGGACTGACGGGCACAAACGGGTCGGGGAAAACGGTGGTCTCGGATTACCTCCGGAGCCGCGGGTTTGAATTCCACTCCCTTTCGGACGCCATTCGCGACGAGCTCCGGGCGCGCGGCGAGGAGATCACCCGCTCCAGGCTCATCGAGGTCGGCAACGAGCTCAGGGAAAAACATGGGGCCGGCGTCCTGGCCGAGCGGATCCTCGCCGTGGTGGAGAGCGACCACAATTACGTGATCGACTCCATCCGCAGCCCCCACGAGGTCGAGGTCCTGCGCGGCCGCCCCGATTTCAGGCTCCTGGCGCTCGAAGCCGACGCCCCGCTCCGCTTTGAACGCAGCCGGCTGCGGGGGAGGGAGAATGCCCCGGAGACGCTCGAGCGGTTTCTGGCCGAGGAGGCGCGCGAACTCGGTTCGGACAATCCCGCGGGGCAGCAGCTGGTCGCCACCCGGAAGCTGGCGGACCTGGTCGTGACGAACAACGGGACGCTCGAGCAGCTGCACCGGCACCTGGACGAGGTCATCCCCCCGCTTCTGAGCCGCTTCGTCCGCCCCTCCTGGGACGAGTACTTCATGAATATCGCCAAGGTGGTGGCGACGCGCAGCAACTGCATGAAGCGGAAGGTGGCCGCCATCATCGTCAAGGACCGGCGCATCATCTCCACGGGGTACAACGGCACCCCCCGGGGGGCGCGCAACTGCAACGAGGGGGGGTGCCCCCGCTGCAACGGCCTGGCCGCGAGCGGCACGGCCCTGGACGAATGCCTCTGCTCCCACGGGGAGGAGAACGCCATCACGCAGGCGGCCTATCACGGGATCAGCCTGAAGGGTTCGACCCTCTACTCCACTTTCGCCCCCTGCCTGCAATGCACGAAGATGATCATCAACAGCGGCATCGTGGAGGTGGTCTACAACCAGGAGTATCCGCTGAACGGGTCCGCCCTGAAGCTCCTCGATGAGTGCGGCGTCCTCCTGCGCCAGTACCGGGTGTGAAGCCGTTTCCCAACCGCCTGTGGGGCGGCCGCGGGGCCGCCGCGTGAACGACGTGAGCCTGGAGACCGAAATCAAGGTGGAGATCGGGGACCCGGAGGCATTCTGCCGCCGCCTCGGAGCGCTCGGGGCGGAGGCGCTTTCCGCCCGGCATTTTGAAGACAACCACCTGCTCGATTTCCCCGATGGCGGGCTGCGGTCCCGGCGCTGCGTCCTGAGGGTCCGGATCGCCGGGGGGCGCGCGACGCTGACCTTCAAGGGGGCGTCCCGCCCCGAGGGGATCTTCAAGGTGAGGGAGGAACTCGAGACCGGGCTCGCGGACGGCGCCACGGCCCTCGGGATCTTCGGGAGGATCGGGATGCGGCCCGTGTTCCGCTACCAGAAATACCGCCGGGAATACGGTGTGGAGGGGGTCCGGGTCGCCGTGGACGAGACCCCGATCGGCAACTACGCGGAGCTGGAAGGGTCCGAGGAGGCGATCCGGGCGCTCGCGCGTGCTCTCTCGTTTCCCGAAAAGAGCTTCCTCCGCTCGAGCTACCATTCCCTCTACCTGGAGTATTGCCGGCAAAAGGGCGCGGAGGCCGGCCACATGGTTTTCTGACCTCGGATCGGTCAAAGGAGGGGCTCATGCCCGTCGTCTACGTCGAAAATATCGGGGATTGGGAAGGGAAAGAGGTCACGCTGCGCGGATGGGTCTACAACCGGCGGAGCAGCGGGAAACTGCAGTTTATCCTGCTGCGCGACGGAACCGGCGTCATACAGTGCGTCGCCTTCAAGGGGAATTTCCCCCCGGAGGAGTTCGCGCTCCTCGACGGGCTCGGGCAGGAGTCGAGCCTCGAGATCCAGGGCGCCGTCCGCGCCGACAGCCGGTCCCCGGGCGGTTTCGAGCTGGACATCCGGCGCTTCCGGGTGCTCCAGGCGGCGGAAAACTACCCCATCACCCCCAAGGAGCACGGGACCGCCTTCCTGATGGAGAACCGCCACCTGTGGCTCCGGAGTTCGCGCCAGCACGCGATTCTCAAGATCCGGCACGAGGTGATCCGCGCCTGCCGCGATTACTTCGACGACCGGGGGTTCACCCTGGTGGACACTCCCATCTTCACCCCCAACGCGTGCGAGGGGACGACGACGCTGTTCGAAACCGGGTATTTCGACCAGACCGCCTACCTGACCCAGAGCGGCCAGCTGTACAACGAGGCCACCGCGTCCGCGTTCGGGAAGGTTTACTGCTTCGGCCCGACCTTCCGGGCGGAAAAGTCCAAGACCCGCCGTCACCTGATGGAGTTCTGGATGGTGGAGCCCGAGGTCGCCTTCGCCACCCTGGAGGAAACGATGGACCTGGCGGAAGGGCTCGTCTGCTTCATCCTCGAACGGGTCCTCGCGCGCCGCCGGGCCCAGCTCGAGATCCTGGAGCGCGACATCGGCGCCCTCGAGCGGGTGGCCCGCCCGTTTCCGCGCCTGAGTTATGACGAGGCGGTGAAGATGCTCCGGGCTTCCGGGTCGGCGATCGAGTGGGGGGGGGACTTCGGCGGGGGGGACGAGACGCTGCTTTCGGAGCGGTACGATTCGCCCGTCATGGTGCACCGCTACCCCTCCGCGGTGAAGGCGTTTTACATGCAGCCCGACCCGGAGCGGGCCGAGGTGGCCCTGTGCGTCGACATGCTGGCGCCCGAGGGGTACGGCGAAATCATCGGGGGGGGCGCCCGCATCCACGACCATGATCTCCTCCTCGAGCGGCTCGCGGAGCACGCCCTCTCCCCGGAGCCGTTCGGCTGGTATCTCGACCTGAGAAAATACGGTGCCGTGCCCCACGCCGGGTTCGGGATGGGGATCGAAAGGGTCGTCGCGTGGATATGCCGCCTGACGCACCTGCGCGAGACGATCGCCTTCCCGCGCACCCTTTACCGGATCTATCCCTGATGCTGCGGAAGCTTTTGCCCGGGAGCGGCGGCGGGGGCGTGCCGAGGTATGTTTTCCTGGCGGGGCTGGGGATCGGCGCCCTCTTTCTCGCGTACTACTATTCCCGGGGCCTGACCGTGGCCCACTACGACGCCAAGGCCCACCTGCTGGTGGCGCGACGGATCGTGGACGCCCTCGAACCGGGATACGCCCAGATGGGGGCCCAGTGGCTCCCCCTTATCCACCTGCTGTACCTCCCGTTCGTCCTTTTCGACGCCCAGTACCGGTCCGGCCTCCTCCCCAGCCTGATCTCGGTGCTTGGCTTCGCCCTCAGCGGCGCGCTGGTTTACCGGATATCGCTCCGGGTCACGGGGTCCGGGGCGGCGGCCCTGTTTTCGGCGGTCCTGCTCGTCGCCAACCCCAACCTGCTCTACCTCCAGAGCTGCCCGCTGACCGAACCGGTGTTCATGGCGCTGTTTCTGCTGGCGCTCGACCGGCTGCTCGAGTGGCGCGCCTCCGACCACTCGCGCATGCCGTGGGCGGCCGCGGTCTGGACCGCCCTGGCGGGGATGTGCCGCTACGAGGGGTGGGGGCTGATCGCCGGGATCGTCGCGCTGCTTTTGGCCGACGGCTGGACGCGCCGCATCCCGCGCCCGCGGGCGCTGAGGGCGGCGGCGGTTTTCCTCGCGGTTTTCGCGCTCCCCGCGCTCGCGCATTTCGGCTACATTTTCATGCGGCTGGGGGACGTCTTCTTCAACCGGGTCGCGGCGGGGAACCCGAACCCCTACCTGACGCACGGGAGGCCGTTTCTTTCGCTCCTGTACCACCTGGCGGAGGTCGAGCAGATGGCGACGCTCCTCCTCCTCCTCGTGGCCGGCCTCGGGGTCCTGGTCGCCGTGCGGGACCGAAGCCGGTTTTGGGAACGGGCGCCCCTCGTGCTGCTCTGGGTCCCGTCCCTCATCAACATCGCCGCCCTTTACTGGGGGCACGTGTACCGGCTGCGCTATTCCGTCCTGCTTCTGCCCGCCGTGGCCGTGTTCGCCGGGCTGGCCGTCCGGTCGGCAAGGGTCCGCACCCTCGCCCTGCCGCTGCTCCTGCTCCTCGTCGCCCTTCTCCCCTGGGTGTCGTGGGTCACCTACCTCCGGGATCCCGCCGGGATGCTGGCCCCGGGACCGGGGGCGGCCGCGCTCCCCGTCCTGGGCCTGGTCCTGTATGCGGCGGCACGCCTCGGGGGGGGGCACGCGGCGGCGCTGCTCCTCCTCCTCGTGGCGGGGATGGCCGTGCCCCCGCTCGGGCGGGAAAACCTCCCCATGATGTCGGAGACGCTGGAACACGCCTTCATCGAGCCGGAAAGGGAAGAGGTCCTCGGCTACCTGCGGCGGCATTACGACGGCGCGAAGATCCTGGTCGATATGGGCCGGCAGGCGCCGCTGGTCTACGATTCGGGGCTGCGGGTGAGCGAATTCGTCTACAACGAAGGGGGGGGCGCCCGCTGGCACAGGGCGGCCAGCGACCCGGTGCGGGAGGTCGGGTGGCTGTGCTCCGAGAAGGGGGACGCCGTCTGGGAGCGCATTATGATGGATCCCCGGATTCGCACTCACTATACTGTAGTCGTGGATACGGAACACCTGGCGCTGTACCGCCGGAAACTGCGGACCAACATGGTTGAGCGATACCCGTGAAGAACGAAGCCCCGGCCGCGGAAAAACAGAAAAAATTCGATTTTACCCCTCCCCGGCCCCGTCCCCTCCTGTCCGGCCTCCCGGGCAAGATCGACGGCTACGAGGAGGGGGTGGCGCACTATTTCCGGTGGAGGACGGGCCTCGACTACTACCTCGCCCTGGACCAGATCGCCGATTTCGTGGTCCAGACGGGCAGGATCCGTGTGGTCGACCTGTTGACCGACACCGCCGCCTTCGCGCTGAGACTGGCGGGGAGGAAACCGTTTCACGGGCGGATCTACTCCTTCGACACCAACATCACCCTGCTGGAACGCGCCAAGCAGCGGGCGGCTCACCTCGGTCTCGAGCAGATCGTGGAGTTCCGGCATTTCCAGGAACCGCGCCTGCCGGTCCCGGACGGGCACGCGGAACTGGCGGTTTCCGTGTTCGATCTCCACCGGCACCCCCCGGAGCAGTACCTGGGGGAGGCGATGAGAATTCTGGCCCGGGACGGGCATCTGATCCTCGGGGAGTACCTGGAACCCGGATCGGCGCGGACGTCGCCCGTCGGCCTCTGGCGGAGGGCGCACCTGCGGTTCGTCCAGAAAAACCCCGTCGAGGCCAGGGCCGTCTACCCCGACAGGGAGGAAGTGATCGCTCTGCTTTTCCGTTCGGGATTCCGCCAGGTGATCGTTCAGGAGCTGAATACTCCCCGGGCGCGGCATTCGGGAGTCTTCGGTATCATCGCCGCTACGAAATAGGGGGGAGTGGGTGTGAGGAGACAAGGCACGGCGTTCATTCTTCTGTCGCTTCTGTTGCTGCCCGTTCTTGCCGGCGGAGGGGAGACCGAACGGATCCGGAAGATCGGGAAGGCGCCCAATTTCATCGCGCTCGGCCCCGACGGCACGAAGCTCTATGCGACCTCCTACGCCACGGACGAACTGCTGGAGGTGGACCTGGAAAAGCGGATCGTGACCCGGAGGATGGACGCCGGCGGCGCGCCCCTGGGTCTCGCCCTCGCCGACGGGGGGAAAACCGCCCTGGTGGCCTGCATGGATTCGGGCACCGTGGCCATGATCGACCTGGACTCCTTCCAGGTGTTGGCGGATGTTCCCGCGGGCGCGCGGCCGAACTCGGTGGCCGTGGGCGCCCGGGGCTACAATGCCTACGTGGTGGATTACGGCCGGAGCCGGAACGGCCGGCTGCATGTCCTCGACCTGCGCCAGCGGCGCATGGTGGGGAGTGTCGGGCTGGGGGTGAGCCCCTTCGGCATCGCGGTGAGTCCGACCACCGAGAGGGTGTTCGTGCTGATGGGGGGGGACAACGAAGTGTGGGTCGTGGACCCGGCCGGCCCCTCCGTGACCGCGAAGATCCCGGTCGGGGAGGGGCCGGACGGCATCGCCATCACGCCCGACGGGAAACGGCTCTTCGTCGCCAACAGCCGCTCCCACGACCTGTCGATCATCGACGCGGAACTGCTGCGCGTCCTGGTCACGGTCCCGATCGGGAAGATGCCCTTCGGCGTTGCGGTCAGCCCCGACGGGAAACGGGTGTTCGTCATCAACGCCCAGAGCCGCACGGTCTCGGTTCTCCCGGCCGATCTCAGCAGCCTGTCCGGCCGGACCTTCGACATCGACAAGGGTTCGACCGACATCCTGGTGGCCCCGGACAACCGGACCGTCTACGTGGTCAGCGAGGCCACCAACAGCGTCCTCATCGCCGACGTGCCCGCCGAAGCGCCCTGAGCCCCCTGCGCTGTGCTATGATGGACCCATGCTGCACGTGGGACTGACGGGAAACATCGCGTCCGGAAAAAGCTCCGCCGCCCAGGCGTTCGCCCGGATGGGGGCGCGCGTCATCGACGCGGACCGGGTGGCCCACTGCCTGCTCGAGCGGGGGACGGACTCCTACCGCCGGATCGTGGACTCGTTCGGGGGCGGAATCCTGGACCCCGAGGGGCGGATCGACCGCGGGCGGCTCGGGAATATCGTGTTTTCCGACGAGAAAAAGCGGCGGCAGCTCAACCGGATCACGCACCCGATGGTGGACGCCGAGATCGAGCGGCGCATCGCGGAACTGGAACGGGAAACCCCCGACGGCATCCTGATCGTGGACGCGGCCCTGATGGTGGAAACGGGAGGGTACCGCAGGTTTGAATTCCTGATCGTGGTCGCCTGCGACCCCGTGCTGCAGCTCAGTCGCCTCATGCAGCGGAGCGGGTTGACGGAGGTCCAGGCCAAAGCCAGGATGGATTCCCAGATGCCGATCGAGGAGAAGAAGAGGCTGGCCCACTACACGATCGACACCTCGGGAACGTTCGCCGAGACGCGGGAACAGGTGTCGGCCATCTACCGGGATCTCGTGCGGCACGAGCGAAGCCGGAAAGGCGGGGCGTGAGGGGGAGCCCCGCCTCTCCCGCCCGAGGTCATCCCACCTTCACCTCGATCTGCCTCGGTTTGCTCTTCTCCGCCTTGGGCAGGGTGATGGTCAGCACCCCGTTTCTGCACTCGGCCGTTATCCGGTCCTGGTCCACGGTATCGCTCAGCTGAAACTGCCGGAAGTATCCCTGCAGGCCGAATTCCTCGCGCAGGGCCTGGCCCGACGGGGTGTATTGGGCCCGTCCCTTGATGGTGAGAATGCTGTCCTCGACCCGGATATCCACGGCGCCCCTGGGGACCCCCGGAAGGTCCGCTACGACGGTCAGGGCGTCTTCCGTTTCGAAGATGTCCACCGGAGGGGCGATATAGAGGGTATCGTCCCGGGTGGCGAGGGATTTTTCGCCGGCCGAGGCCGGAACGCCTTTGTTGTCGGTGGTCAGAGCGACGGTTTTCTCGGTCATGGTTTCGGTCCTCCTCGTTATTGAACTCCTTGTTTCAGCCCACCTTCACCGCGATCTGCTTCGGCTTCGCGGCTTCCAGTTTGGGCAGGACGATCTTGAGAACCCCGTCCACGTAGGCCGCCTCCACTTTCCCGCTGTCGACCGCCGAGGAAAGGGACAGGGTCCGTGAGAATTTTCCCGCCGAGCGTTCGCTGCGGTGCACCAGCTCCGTATTCACGCTCCTGGGCAGCGGCTTCTTCTCCCCCGAAATCACCAGCTGGTCGCCGGTCACGGACACGCCGAGCGTATCCCGGTCGAGCCCCGGTGCCAGGGCGTCGACGTAGAAGTTGTCCTGATCCTCGCCGATGTTCATCAGCGGGTAGGAGCGGTAGGCGCGGCCGGGAAGAAAGGAGATCCTGGAGAAGGGGAAGCTCCAGGAGGAGGTCCTGTCCTCTCCCAGGATCCTGTCGATTTCCCTCCGCATCCTCTCCATTTCGTCGAAAACATCGAAAGATACGAGACTCATGGGTTGCACCTCCATAGCACATTCGATCTGGTTTATCTCGAACATCCGCTAATTTTTTTAAGTTCAGGGCGCCCTTTTGTCAAACGGGCGGGTGCGAAATCTCTTCGGGCGGGAGGGCTTTTCACAAGGGGCGGGGGCGGGCCGGGGCGCAACCGCCGGCCCGCCTCCCGGAGGCTATCCGCGGCGGAAATTCTCCAGGGCGAATTCCCAGTTGAGGAGCTTGTCCATGACGGCCGCGGCGTAATCCGCGCGGCGGTTCTGGTAGTCGAGGTAGTAGGCGTGCTCCCAGACGTCGATGGTCAGAAGCGGTGTCACCCCCTCCTCGAGCGGCGTGTGGGCGTTGGCCGTTTTGGTGACTTTCAGCCGGCCCCCTTCCTTGACCAGCCAGGCCCATCCGCTGCCGAACTGCGAGGCGGCCGCCTGCCCCAGTTCCTTCTTGAGGCCGTCGAGACCGCCGAAGCTGCGGCTTACGGCATCGGCCAGCTCCGCGGGCAGGGCGCACCCGCCCGGCTTGAGGCTGTTCCAGAAGAAGGTGTGGTTCCACACCTGGGCCGCGTTGTTGAATAGGCCCGCCTGGCCGGAATTTTTGGCGCTCCGGGTCACGATCTGCTCCAGGGGCAGGCCCTCCAGGGGGGTTCCGGCGATGAGATTGTTGAGGTTGTTGACATAGCCCTGGTGGTGCTTGCCGTGATGGAATTCGAGGGTGCGGGCCGAGATCACCGGTTCCAGCGCGTCCTTCGGATAGGGGAGGGGGGGGAGCGGGTGCGCGGCGGCCCGGGCGGGACGGAGCCCGGCGCCGGAAGCGGCGAGGAGGACGCCCGCGGTTCCCAGGAGCGCCTGCCGTCGGGTGATCTTTCCCGTGAGTATTTCGTTGCATCGGTTTTTCATGGGGCTTTTTCTCCCTCCTTCAAAGGGTGTACACTTCCGTTTCGACTTTCCTGAACTTTAATCGAACCGGCGGGGCGATGGCAAGACCCTCGCTCCGTCGATCACGTCATCACCGGAACCGGTCGTTGGCGGGGAGGCCCCTCATGGATTTCGCAAAACTGACCCACGCGCGCTACAGCTGCCGCTCCTACCGGCCCGACCCGGTCCCGGAGGAGATGGTGCAAAAGGTCCTGGAGGCGGCCGCCGCGGCCCCCACGGCCGTGAACCGGCAGCCCTTCCGGATCCTCGTCATCGGCACGAAGGGAAGGGAGGCGGAGCTCGGCCGCATCTACGCCCGCGACTGGTTCGTCCAGCCCCCCCTGATCCTCTGCATCTGCGTCGAGACCGAGGCCGCCTGGCGCCGCAGGCAGGACGGGAAGAGCTACGGCGATGTCGACGCCGCCATCGCCTTCGACCACCTGATCCTGGCCGCGACCGAACTGGGGTTGGGTACCTGCTGGATCGCCGCCTTCGACCCCGCGGCGGCGCGCGAGGTCCTCGCCCTCCCCGAGGGGGTCGAGCCGCTGGTGTTCACCCCGCTGGGTTTCGCCGCGGACGCCCCCGTGGAGCGCAAGCGCAAGAGCGTCGGGGAACTCCTCCGTTACGAGCGTTGGTGATTGTCGGCGGCCCGGGCTCCCGCCGTTGGATCCGGTTCACTTTCACCGAACGGATAAGCGAATGGGCCGTGAGGGCATCAACTCGCCCCCACGGCCCATAGCCGTCGACGGTGATCCAGCGACGCGGAGAGGCTTAGGCCCTTTTTCGGCGCCAGGCGGCCAATCCGATTGCGCCCAGTCCTGTGCCCAGAAGCACAAGCGATGCGGGCTCCGGGATTGGGGCAGTCGTGTCGAAGAAAACAACGTTGTCGAGAATGGGTCCCACGTTGTCTCCGCCGATTCCCTCAATATACAGCCTGACAATATAGTCGCTTCCCGGCGAAAATCCGAATGAGTATGCGGAAAACGGTGCGTTGTAGGCAATGGAGCCCCAAGTTGCCGTGGCCAGCGAACTGTCGCTTCCGACATCCCACAATCCGAATGTGATCGAGTCGGCCGAACCCCCGCGCTGGTTGCCGGACACCTGTCCTTCCAGGTAGTACCATTCATAGGCTGCCAGGTTAAACGTGTCAATCGTCGTGATGCGGCCGGCATTGCCGGTTGATCCGTCCATATCGAGACAGCCGCCGGCATTGCCATCGCAGGAGAGTTCCCAACCGCCATGTTTGATGTAGTCGATCGTGCCCTCCGAAACGGTCCATTTGAGAAGCGCGCTAAAATTTGCCGAAGAGCCGTCGTTATCCGAATCAAAGTTGTCGGAGAACAGCGTATCCGCATGGCTGAATCCGCTGGCGCCGATGGCGAGGCCGGCGGTAAGTAAGATATTGAGTAACATTTTTCGTATGAGCATTCATCCTCCCGTAAAAGAGCGCAAAAGCTGTGGCGGTTCCCAGCTCCGCTCCAGGCACCCAACCAATAGTGAATCTGAACTCAAAAAGAAAAGCAACATTCTGTCCAGAATTCCATCCTCTCGCCCGGAGATTGTAAGTGTTGGATAATAAACTGTTTATTTAATTGCAGTATCGGTTGCTGCGCCGGTAAAAGCAGGAATCCTGTAAAGAATGCCGACGGGGGAGTAAAAGAATCTGACATTCCCCACTATCTGGCGCCGTATGACCGGCCGCCGGCTGGCTCAGATCCTGGCCTGATCTCCGCCAGGAGGAGGGCGTGGTCCACGTCGCGCGCGGTCAGGACCTTCATGGAGACGGCGCGGATCCGCCCGAAACGCTTCCCGGTCCTGAACTCCTCCTTGATCGACTCGGGCAGCGGGCTCTTCTCGATCAACGGTTCCGCCCTGTCGCCGAAATAGAAGGTTACGCGGAAGGTGTCGGCGTCGACGCCGGCCCAGTAGAGGGTCTTTTTCTTCCGGACCATCTTGTAGAGCCAGCTCTTTCCGTCGCGGTAATAGTGCCACTCCCCCGCCGCCTCGGGAAACCGTTCCGACATTCCCGCCAGCAGGCTTTTCCACTGCGCCCGGCGGGGACCGATGAGGGCGAAGAGCGCCTCCTCGGTGGGGACGACGGCAGGATCGGTAAATACCAGGGGGTCCATATTTCCGCTCCTCGGCAATCCAATTCCTATGGGGGCCAGAGCACGGGGAGGAGCATGACGGCCACGGCCATCACGACCAGGGTGAGGGGGGCGCCGACCTTGACGTAGTCGGTGAAACGGTAGCCGCCCGGACCCATGACGAGCTGGTGGGCGGGGTGGGACAGGGGGCTGGCGTAGCTGGCGGAAGCGGCCACGGCCACCGTCATCACCAGCAGGTGGGGGGAGAGGCCCGTGGAGGCGGACACGCTGAGGGCGACGGGCGCCATCAACACCGCCATGGCCGAGGGGTGCACCACCTGCACGAACAGGACGGTGACGGCGAAGAGCGCGGCGACGATGAAGCGGGGGCCCAGGTCCCCCACGGCCCCGATCACGGCGCCGGCGGCCATCCCGGCCAGCCCCGTCTTTTCGATCGCCAGGCCCAGCGGCAGCATCCCGGCGATGAGGAAGACGACCTTCCATTCGATCGCGCGGTACGCCTCCTCCATCCTCAGGCACCCGAGAAGCACCACCAGGGCGGCGCCGGCCAGGGCGGCGATCGAGATGGGGACCGCCCCCGACAGGGCGGCGAGGATGACGCCCAGCATGACGGCGGCGGCGGCGCGCGCCTTCTCGAGCCGCGGCGTGCGGGCCGCGGCCTTGTCGAGCACGAGGAAATCGCGGTCGCGCGCGAGGGCTTCGAGGCTCTTGCGCCGGCCGTAGACCAGCAGCGCGTCCCCGAACTGCAGCGGCAGGTACTGCAGCCCCGTCCGGTGGGCGCGCCCCCGGCGCCAGACGGCGAGCACGCTCAGCCCGTAGTGCTCGCGGAAGAGCAGGTCCGCCAGGGTGCGCCCCGCCAGGGTGGTCCGGGGGGAGAGGAGAACCTCGGTGATGCCGATCTCCTGCGACTCCAGCTCGGCCACCAGGCTCGAGGAGGGGGCCGCGATCCTCAGGTCCTCGAGTCCCCGCAGCGCATCCAGGTCGCGGGGCGAACCCTGCAGCAGGAGCAAGTCCGCGGCCAGCACCTTTTCCTCCGGGGCGGGCATGCAGATCAGTTCGCCGGCGCGCGCGATCCCGACGACCGACAGCCCGTAGGGGGCGGCCAGGCGGCTCTCGGCGAGGTTGCGGTCGGCCAGCACCGACCCGGCCGGAATCCGCACGGCGAGCGGCCCGGCCCGCCAGCCGGCCAGCATGTGGGCCTGGGCCGGGGAGAAAAAGCGCAAATCCTCCACGATCCCCGCTCGGGCGATCTCTTCGAGCGATTCGCGCTCCCCCTGGAGCAGGAGCCGGTCCCCCGCCTCGAGCACCTTCCGGCCCGGGTCGCGCTCCCCTTCGCCCGCCGGGCCGGGCAGGTCGAGGCAATGGACCCGGTGGATCCGGCGCAGGTCGCTCGCCGCCATCGTGGCCCCCGCCAGGGGGGAGTGTGCGGCAACGACGGCCTCGGCGACCAGCAGGCGCCCGGACAGGAGTTCCTCCTCCGGTCCCGGCGGCTCGATCACCAGGTGCTGGCCACCGTCGAGGCGCTGGACGTGGTCCGCCCGCCCGTGGACGATGAGCAGGTCGCCCGGTTCGAGGACCTCGGTCGGGCGGGGGGCCAGGATCAGCTTCCCCCGCCGCTCGAGCGCCACCACGGTCAGGTAGAGGGTCGAGCCGATCCGGCTCTCGGCCAGGGTGCGTCCCCGCAGGGGGGAATCGCCGGCGATGCGGGTGGTGAAGAGGTGGGTCTCGAGCTGGTAGGAGGGGCTGAGGGGGGAATCCTCCGCTCCCGCCCCGCCTTTGCGCCGGGGGAGCAGGCGGCGCCCGACCAGCGCCATGTAGAGGACGCCGGAGACCACGACGGCGGCGACGATGGGGGTGAACTCGAACAGCCCGAAGGGGCGCAGCCCGGCCGCGCGCAGGGCGTCGGTGACCAGGATGTTGGGCGGGGTGGAGATCCCGGTGAAGGGGCCGCCGAGCAGGCTCCCCAGAGCCAGCGGCATCAGCAGCCGGCCCGGCGGGCGCCCGCTGCGCCGGGAAAGGTCCATGGCCACCGGGAGGAGGACGGCGGCCACCGTGACCGTGTTTATCAGGGCCGAAAGGAGGCTGGCCGCGACCATCAGGGCCGTCATCAGGGCGAGCTCGCTCCGGCGGGTGAAGCGCTGCAGCGGGCGTCCCAGTTGGTGCGCGATGCCGGTGCGCGAGAGGGCTGCGGAGAGGATGAACATCGCCCATACCGTCACGACCGCGGGGCTGCTGAAACCGGAGAGGGCCTCCGCGGGGGTGACCAGCCCCGTGAGCCCCAGCGCCGCCAGGACGAGCAGGGCCACCAGGTCGGCGCCGAGCCACCCGCCGACAAACAGGGCGAAAGCCGCGGCGATAATGGTCAGAAGGACGACGACGTCAAGGCTCACGGGCGGCGCTCCAGGTCCACGGGATCCGGCCGGGTCCGCGACCCGGGCTCTTCCCGCCCGCAGGGGCGGGCACGACGGCATTATCCCAAATCGGGAATCGCGAAGCGAAAAAAATTTCTTGACTTCAAATGCCGGTGGGTCATGATAGGGCCCGATTTCTCGAGAAAGGAGGCCGCGCCGTGAAGTTCGTATTCCGCTATTGACGCTGATGTGATCTCGCTGGCTCCCCGTGCGGGAAGCCCGATTCTCCACCGGCGGCGGTCGGCCGCAAAGGGAAATCAAGGCGCACATCGGGTCTCGTGCATCCTCCGCTGTAATCCCGCCTTCCTCCCCTTTCGCAGACTCCGCTGTAACTCTGACGGTACCCTTGGGCCGGATCGACGCCGCGCCGCCGCATGGGCGGGCGCGGGAGCCGGCATGCCGGCCCGGGGACCATGGCGAAAGGAATGGGAAATGTCTTTGGATGTTCCGGAATATCGTAGTGCTCTGCGCGCCCCTGCCGTGGGGCTGCGGCGGCTGACGACGCTGGTCGCGGCGGCGTTTCTGCTCCACGCGGGCGCCGCTTCCGCCCTGGGCGGCGTGAAGACGAAGATCGACGAGGATACCTGGTTCGATGTGGGCGCCCGGGTCCAGGGCTGGTACCAGTCGATCCACGAGGAAGACGCCCCCCACATGAACGATTTCATGGTGCGGCGCGCCTACCTCTCCGTGCAGGGACAGGTGGTCCCCAAGCTCACCTTTTTCACCCACATCGCCGGCGACCGGCTGGGGCAGCAAGGGGTCGATAACCCGGGATCGGGCCTGGGCACCGGCATCGCGCTGCGTGACGGGTGGATCGCCTACGCCCCCTTCGACGAACTGAAGATCCAGGCGGGACGGATGTACGTTCCCTTCACCCGGTCGTTCGGGACGGAGAGCATGTTCACGCTGCTGACGCTCGAAATGCCCTTCATGCAGGGGGGCGTGCGCTCCGGGGTGTTGTACCCCTGCAATGTCGGCAGGGACGACGGCGTGACGGTCTGGGGGAACCTGGCCGGGGGCGTCGTCCAGTACCGGGCCGGCGTGTTCGACGGCCAGCAGGGGACGCCCAACGCCGGGAGGAGCCCGCGCACCGCGGCGCGGGTCTCCATCAATCCCCTGGACAAGGAAGGGTCGTTCTTCAACAAGGGGAACTACCTCGGGACCAAGAAGGTACTCTCGATCGGCGCGGGTTTCGACCGGCAGGCGGACCTCCAGTGGACGGCCGAAGGACCGGTCGCCGACTACTCCGCCTGGACCGTGGACGCTTTCTTCGATCACCCGGTCGGCCCGGGGGCCGTCACGGCGGAGTGGGCCTACACGGGGATCAAGAACTCCCCGATGCTGGGGGACGCGAAGACCTGGTACCTGCAGGGGGGGTGGCTCCTTCCCAAGTGGAGCGACAAGGTCCGCCTGCAGCCCTACGCCAGGTACGAAACCGTCTACCGGAACCGGGCGTTCGACACGAAGTACGCGGGAGGGGGAGTCAACCTCCTCTTCAAGGGGCATGACGCCAAGCTCACCATCGAACTGGACCGGGTGCTGCCCGAGGCCGGCTCCGCCGAAACCTCCAAAACGATCTTCACCATCCAGATGGGGGTGGGCATCTAGGCCCGGTCCCGAAAGGAGAAGAATCCATGGGTAGATTCGTGCAGTTTTTCGCGACCCGCCGGGGCATCGTCCTCGTCGGGGCCGTCATCGGCATCCTTGCCGCGCTCCTGCAGAAGTGGGGGAACCCCGCGAACATGGGGATCTGCGTGGCCTGTTTCGAGCGGGACATGGCGGGGGCCCTGGGGCTCCACCGCGCGGCGGTGGTCCAGTACCTGCGCCCCGAAATCATCGGCTTCGTCCTCGGGTCGCTGATCGCGGCCTACATGTTCAAGGAGTTCAGGGCGCGCGCCGGCTCGGCCCCCATCGTCCGTTTCGTGCTGGGGGCCTTCGCCATGATAGGGGCCCTGGTGTTCCTGGGCTGCCCCTGGCGGGCGGCGCTGCGACTGGCGGGCGGGGACGGGAACGCCATCTTCGGCCTCCTCGGCCTCGTCGGGGGCGTCTGGATCGGGGCGCTCTTTCTCAAGGGGGGGTTCGACCTGGGGCGCTCCCAGCGGACCTATGCCTCGGTCGGGTGGCTGCTTCCCCTGGTCATGCTGGGTTTTCTCGCTCTCCTGTTCGTTTTTCCGCAGTCGGCGGGGGAGGGGCAGAGCGGCGTGCTCTTCTACAGTCTCAAGGGTCCCGGCTCCATGCATGCGCCGCTCCTCGTTTCCCTGGGGATCGGGCTCCTGGTGGGATTTCTGGCGCAGCGGAGCCGGTTCTGCACCATGGGCGCCATCCGCGACTTCGTGCTCTTCCGTCAGACCCATCTCCTCTCCGGGTTCGCGGCGCTGATCGTGGCCGCGTTCCTGGCCAACCTGGCGCTGGGGCAGTTTCACCCCGGGTTCGCGGGGCAGCCGGTGGCGCACACGATGGGGGTCTGGAACTTCGCCGGCATGGTCCTGGCCGGACTGGCCTTCGCCCTTGCCGGGGGTTGCCCCGGCCGTCAGCTCTTCCTTGCGGGGGAGGGGGACGGGGACGCGGCCGTTTTCGTGATGGGGATGATCACCGGGGCGGCTTTCGCCCACAACTTCGGTCTGGCCAGTTCTCCGGAGGGGGTGGGGGCGCACGGGATCTCCGCCGTGGTCATCGGGATGCTGGTCTGCCTGTTCATCGGATTCACCATGAGGAAACAATCGGCCTGAGCCGGGGAGGGATATCATGAGTTCCATCGTTGACGCCCGCGGGCTTTCCTGCCCGCAACCCGTCCTGATGACGGTGAACGAAATCAAGAAGGTGCAGCGCGGGGAGATCACCGTGCTGGTGGATACGGACACCTCCAGGGAGAACGTCACCCGCGCGGCGGCCTCGAAAGGCTGGACCCTCGAGGGGGTGGAGCCGGACGGCTCCGGCTACCGCGTCAGGCTGGCAAGGGAATAACCCCGATGCCGCCGCCCGGACGGCCGCGACGGCGGTCCGGGCGGTTGAAATCCCCGGTTGCGTCCGCTGAAAGCTTCTGGAATCCTTGGAACCGTCATGAAGAGCACAAAAGAGCGCAGGGAATACGGCGTCATCCTCTTTCACACGAACTCGGCCGCGCTCCGGGCCGAGAAGACCCTGTTGAAGCACGGGCTCGCGATCAAGATGATCCCCACCCCGCGCGAGTTTTCGAGCGACTGCGGCGTCTCGCTCCGCTTCGAGTGGGGGGAGGAGGCGCGGGTGCGGCGGCTGCTGGAATCGGCCCGGGTGGAGATCGGCTCGCTGCATCGCATGCTCTGAACCGGCCGCCGCCCTTGCGCGGCGTCCCGGGATTCTGCCATCATGCAGCATCACCGGGAGGATGGGGCTCGATGTCCGTACGGCGTTTCTTCAGGAGCCTCCGGGAGTTTCTCCGGGATGCGGTGCCCTCCCTGGGGCGCTGGATGCTGGCCCAGGCGCAGGACTCCCTGCTGGTCGGGGCGATGTGGCTCGTGGGGCTGCTCGTCATCGGCGTGCCCCTGGCGCCGCTCTGGGCCCTCCTCGCCGCGCTCTTTCAGTTCATCCCCCATTTCGGCACCATCCTGGCGCTGCCGGGCCCCGCCCTGGCGGCGGCCGCGGGGCAGGGGCTGGCCGGGATGGGCTATGTCTTCATCCTCTATGCGGGGATCGTGGTGATCGACGGACTGGTGCTGCAGCCCCTCCTGATGAAGCGGACGGCCAGGGTCCCCCTGTGGGCTTCGATCGTGGTTCCCCTGGTGCTGGGGGTGTTGTTCAACGTGTGGGGCGTTCTCCTGGCCCCTCCCCTCCTTGCCGTCTTCTACGGCTGGCGTGAACGACGCAGGGTACGCGGGGCTGGGGGCTGATGTCCCGGGCAGGGCTCCAGGCGTCCGCCCCGCAACGGTTTCCCGCCGCGGGGCGGACGGGCGCCACTACCGGGTGATGGCCCGGTCCTTTCCGGGCTGGACGCCCCGCTCGACGCAGCTGCCGTCGCGACGGGTCAGGCCGCGACCCTGGCCCTGGCCCTGCTTGTTGCCGCGGCCGCTGCCATCCCGCAGCCCCTGACCCTTGCCGCGCTTCGGGCCGTACCCCTGGCCGTTGCGCGGGCCGTTCCCCTTACCGTCCCGCAGCCCCTGCCCCTGGCCGCTGCCGTCGCGCGGGCCTTCGCCGGGCGTGGCACACGGGGCCGACCCCTGGGCGAACGATACCGGTCCGGCGGCAAGCATTCCAAAAGCCAGAATCGAGGCCGCAGCCATGCTCAGAGTTCTCTTATTCATATCCCTTTCTCCTTTCGCGGCCCCTCTTGAACCGCATGCACCCTGAGATAACGCAAATCCCGTGCCAATCTTTTTCCCGCCAAAACAGGGGAAAACAGGGGGGTAGGGATGCAGGCTTTGCACTTCGCTCCCCGCGGCGTGCAGAATTTGCACCTTTTCGGGGAGTGCGGTGGCGGGGCTTCATGGCTTCCTTCTCCGGCGGCGGTTTTCCCGGTGGAGTTTCCACCCCCTGTAGAGCAGCACGGCGGCAAGCCAGGCGAACAGGGCCGCCAGCGGGTAGGTCAGGGCGCGGGGCCAGAGAAAGGCGAGGAGGGCCAGGACCAGGAAGACGGCGCCGGAAGCCGTCATCAGCCGGGATTCGACCGGGTCGAGGACGCGCCGGGTGGCGAGCGCGGCCCCGACCGCGTTGCCGATGCGGACGGCCCCGGCCGCCGCCCGGCCGGCGCTGCCGCCGCCGCTCGTCATCGGGGTGTGCCGGCGGGGCCTCGGCGCGGGGGGCGCCTTCCGCCCGGGGCCGAGGACCACCTCGGTCGCGTTTTCCAGGTCCTCCAGGAACATCGCCTCCATAGCGCGCGCGAACTGCGCGTCTTCCACCGCCGCGTCCAGCTCGCAGTTGCCCATCCAGCTGGAGAGGTTGAGGTTGCTGGATCCCACCCGCGCCCAGAGCCCGTCGGCCACGGCCGTCTTCGCGTGCAGCATCGTCCCGTTCCACTCGAAGATGCGGACCCCCGCCTCCAGCAGGGGGCGGTAGCCGGCGCGGGAAAGCGGCTTGATCAGGGGGAGGTCGGTCCCGTCCGGTACCAGCAGGCGCACGTCGACCCCCCCCCGCGCGGCGGCGCTGAGCGACTGCACGTAGAGGGAGGTCCCCGCGAAGTAGGCGTCGGTCAGCCATAACCGTTTCCGGGCCAGCGCCGCGACCAGCTGGTCCACCCGGAACAGCCCCGCCGTCGCCGGGACGCTGGCGACGACGCGCAGCGCCGTCCGGCCCGCGGGTTCGGGCGCAGGGCGGGCGGACAACTCTTCTTCGGGAATGGGCTCCCCCGTCATGGCCCATACCTGGGCGAACGCCCGCTCGATTTCGGCCACGGAGGGCCCGAACACTTCAATCCCGGTGTCGCGCCACGGCTCGATCCCCTTTTCGGGGATTCCTTCCCACGCTTTCCCGACGCACAGGCCCGAGATGAAACCCACCCGGCCGTCCACCGAAAGGGTTTTGCGATGGTCGCGCGAGAGCCAGCCGAAGGGGCTGTCCGGACGCGGCGGGTTGTAGACGCGCACGTCGACCCCGCCCGCGCGTATCCGGTTCCAGAAGCCGCGCGACGCCTTTCCGAAGGCCCCCAGCCAGTCGTAGAGGAGGCGTACCCGCACCCCCGCCCGCGCCCTGGCGGTCAGGGCCTCGGCGAACCGGCGTCCCGTGTCGTCGTTCTGGATGAAATAGTTTTCGAAGTAGACGTGGTGCCGGGCCGCGGCGACGGCCTCGAGCCATGCGGGGTAGTTTTCCCTGGCGTCACGCAGCAGCCGGATACGGTTCCCCTCGACGAGCCTGGCGCCGGCGGTGCGGGAGAAGGCTTCTTCCGCACCGGCGCGCATGTCGCAGGCGGTGTTCGAAGGAAACATTGCAAATCCTCCCGCTCCGGCCGTCAGCGCAGGGTGAAGACGGTGATCTCGGGGCGCGCGCCGAGGCGCGCCCTCCCGATGCGCCCCAGGCCTCGGTTCACGTAGAGCTGGGTGCCCCCCACCTCGTAAAGCCCCGCGGAATAAGGACGCCGCCGGGCTCTCCAGGGGGGGCGGGACCTGTGCGCCACGAGGCTGCCGTGGGTGTGGCCGCTCAGCACGGCGCTTGCGCCGAAGCCCTCCATCCGGTCCGCCCCCCTGGGATTGTGCACGAGGGCGAGCGCCGTCTCCCCCGCGGGGACCTGCTCGAACGCGCGGCGGGGGAAGAAGTCGCCGGGCCAGAGGTCGCCGAGGCCCACCAGCCAGAGCGGCTGTCCCCCGACGTCCACCTGCGCCGATTCGTTCCGCAGGATGCGGATGCCGCTCTGCTGCATGCCGTCCGTCAGGCGACGCAGCAGGAGGGGCCGCTGCCGAGCGGGCAGATTCATGCCGTAGTCGTGGTTGCCCAGGCAGGCGTAGACCCCGCCGCGGCTCCTGAGCCGCCCGAGCAGGGAGGTCACCTTGCTGCGGTACCGGCCGTGGAGGTCGTAGGTGATGTAGTCGCCCGTGAGCACGACCAGGTCGGGATCCAGCCGGTTGATCCGTTCGATGCAGCGGGCCAGGTAGGGGCCGCTCACGGTGTTGCTGCAGTGCAGGTCGCTGATCTGGGCGATGCGCAGGCCCCGCAGCCCCTGCGGCAGCCGGTGCAGGCGGAGACCGACCTCGGTGACCTCGAGCCACTCCGGGCCGGTACCGTGACGGTCCACGGCCCAGCGCGTGCAGAACCCGAGCGTCCCCAAAGCGCTCCCGCGCAAGGGGGGGCGGCGCCGCACCCTGATTCTTCTGAGGGGATTGGGTTCCCCTCGAGCCTGCATGAACCTGTTCATCCCTTCCGGTCCTCGATAGCCGACCCCTAATTCTAGCAATAATGGGCGGAAGTACAACCGCTGTCGGTCCGGGGGCGTTTCAGGCCGCGCATACGTAATCCTTCCCCTCGACGAAGCCGAGTGCCGCGAGCGTCCGGCGCACCTCGCTCCTCGGCCCCTGGCGGGCGACGGAGACCAGGATCGGCAGGGGTTCGATTCCGGGCAGGGCGGCGGCGGGGATCACGGGCGCCCCGTGAATCCGCTTGCCGAGACGCGCCGGGTGGACCTCCACGATCCAGGCGGGATGCCGGTCGAGGCGGGCCAGCGCGCGCCTGAGCGCGCTGCCGGTGCTGCCGTAGCCGCAAAGGATATAGCGGTCCGACCCCCCGAGAAAACCGGCGGCCAGGTAATGGGCCTTGCAGGCGACGAACCGGTCGAGGGCGTAGCGCGGGTCGGTGCGGGAAAGCCTCCGGGGGCCGTCGCGCCACGACAGGAGGCGGCGGGGCACCACGCCGATCCGCATGCGGGCGCCGAGCGCGCGCAGCACCAGGTCGTAGTCCTCGGGCCATCCGCGGTCGGCGTATCCAAGGGCCGCCATGTCGCGCCGCATCATCAGGGAGGGGTGGGCGACGGGACACTCGACAAAGGCGTCGCGGGCGACGTCCCAGCAGGAGCGCAGGCTGTTGAGCCACGCCTCGTAGTCGCAGAGCCCGCGGGCGAGGGCCGCACGCGGGAACAGCCTCACGTGGCAGCCCACGGCCGCCAGCGAGGATTCGCGCTCGAGCGCCTGTGCCTGGGCCGCCAGCCGGTCCCGGTGCATGAGGTCGTCGGCGTCCATGCGCGCGATCAGGGGGGCCCGGCAATGGCGCACCCCCTCGTTGAGGGCGGCGACGAGGTTCCCCTCGGGGAAGGGGACGACCCTGAAGCGGCCGTCGCGGGCGGCGAAGCGGTCGGCCGCCTGGCGCGTGCCGTCGCTGGACCCGTTGTCGACGAGGACGCATTCCCATTCGCCGAGGGCCTGGCGCCGCACGCTCCTGAGGCAGGAGTCGAGGGTCGCGGAGGCGTTGCGCGCGGGGAGGAGGATCGACACCCTCGGGCTGCGGGTCCGGCCAGGACTCAACGGCGCGGGCCCCGGCTCCGGCGTTTCCGCCGCTGCTGCGAAGACGGCTGGGCGCTCTTTTCCGGCGCCGCGGGCGCGCGGCGGGGGGGGGTCTCGCCGGGCTGAGGTACCGGCGCATGAAGCGTCTGCTGGTAATAATCGTCGAGCAGCATCGCGATGATGGCGGATTCGTCCTCGTTCTCGGCCAGGGCGCGGCCCAGCGGCACGAAGCGCTGGCTGCGCTCGATCAGCAGCTTGTCCCGGTCCCGCAGGCGGGCTTCGAGCAGGGCGGTGACCCGTTCGGCGACCACCGCTTCCACGTCCGCGGGACCGGGCATGGGCCGCTGCTGCAGTTCGATGCCGAAGCGCCGGCCGATGCGGTCGAGTTCCATCTTCTCCAGGTCGGTCACGAGCGAAACGGCGACGCCGGCCGCTCCCGCCCGCCCGGTACGCCCGGCGCGGTGGATATAACTCTCGGGGTCTTCCGGGGGTTCGTATTGGAACACGTGGGAGAGGGCGGGGATGTCCAGCCCGCGGGCGGCCACGTCGGTGGCCACCAGGAAACGGAGTTTCCCCTGCAGCACCCGTTCCAGCACCCGCTCCCGCTCCTTCTGCGACAGGTCGGCGCTCAACTCGTCGGCGTCGTACCCGAAGCGCTGCAGCACGGCCGACACATAATGCACCTTGGACTTGGTGTTGCAGAAAATGAGGGCGGAGGGGGGGTTTTCGATCTCGATGATACGCACGAGGCCGCGGTCCTTCTCCATGCCCGGCATGATGTAGAAGACGTGCTCGGTGTCGGTCACGTGGACGTGGTCCCGGCTGAGGGAGATGAATTCCGGCTCCTGGATGAACTCCCTGGCCGTGCGCATGACATAGTCCGGGAAGGTGGCCGAATACATGCTGGTATGAACGCGGCGCCGGGGCAGGTAGCCCTGCATCTGCCGCATGTCGGGGTAAAAGCCCATCGACAGCATGCGGTCGGCCTCGTCGTATACCAGCATCTCGAGGCGGTCGAGGGTGAACGTCCGCCGGAGCAGGAGGTCGAGCAGGCGCCCCGGGGTGCCCACGACGATCTGCGCCCCCTGCCGGAGGGCGTCCGTCTGCGGGCCGTATCCCACCCCGCCGTAGACCACCGCCACGCGGAAGCCGCTGCCGCCGCACAGCCGCTCGGACTCCTCCCCCACCTGCCGGGCGAGTTCGCGCGTGGGGACCAGGATGAGGGCCTGGCAGTAGAGCCCCCCGGGATCCAGTTTCTCGAGCATGGGCAGGATGTACGCCCCGGTCTTCCCGCTCCCGGTGCGCGCCTGGATCATCAGGTTCTGCCCGGAGAGCATGAGGGGGATCCCGCGGGCCTGGACCGGCATCAGGTCCGTCCAGCCCGCGCGGGCGGCCGCCGCGCGCAGCGCTTCGGGCAATTGCTCCATGGTGACATCGGTGGGTCGGACCTCTTCTTCCGGCATCTGCGGATCTCCTTCTCCCTTCGGGGGATGAAATTCAAAAACCGGATTATACAGTCTGGGAGACGATTTTTAGAGAGGAATAGCGCGGGGAGGCTCTCCGGGGACGTTTCGTCAGAAGCGCACGCTTCTTTAGAAGCGCACGCGCATCGTGGCGAAGGCGACGTGCGCCCGGTAGCCGGGGAAGGCGTAGATACCCGAGAGGTAACTGGCCGTGGTTCCCGAACCTATGGTGTAGCTGTAGCCGTCGAACTGGGCGTCGTCGTAGTCGAATTTTTCGAAGGCGTACCCGAGCGTCAGTTCCGCCTCCGGGGCGAAGGCGTAGACCGCCCTCGGATGGATCGAACGCCGCTTGATGTCGTCGTAGGCGCCGATGGGAAAGAGCGGCGCGGCCGGTGTGCCGTCCTCGAGCGTCTGGGCCTGGAAGTCGACGTTGCCGCTGCTTTCCTGGACGATGGCGGAGAGCTTGAACGCGAGGCGGGGGGAGAGGGGCCAATCGGCGGCCAGTTCCACGGCCCAGTTTGTGTCCTTGAGCCGCCCGCTCCAGTTGAAGGCGGTGGCGGTGGGCTCGGCGCGGGGGTCGAAGCAGTCGGGCGATGTCGCCGGGCAGGCGCCCGCGTTTATGGTCCGGTGGTAGGAGTCGTAGCGGATGAACTCCACGTCGCCGAACAGGGTGAGGCGGTACTTCTCCGGGTCTCCGTAGGAGATGCTCCCGTAAAATTCCCTTCGGGAGTCGGCGAGCCGCCCCAGCACCAGGTCCCCGTAATCGTTTCTCTTGTAGTAGGCCTCGAACCCGAAATCGAGCAGGGGCAGCGGGGACCAGTCGGCGTCGGCCTCGAGGAGGTGCTGGTCGAGGTTGGCGACATCGAAGGAACGGTTGAAGCGCTCGAGATAATAGACGCTGCCGGCGTCAAACCCCGCGTTTTCGATGAGGAAGCGCGAACGCCGGCGCAGGTACTGGTATTTGACCCGCGCCGAAGCCGAATCGAGGGAGGTGTTGGACCACTGCACGAACAGTTTCTTTTCTCCGGTTTCCTCCGCGTCGAAGCGGTTGCGGTTGGTGTCCAGCCAGTCGAAACCGGCGCTGACCCGGTTGTCGCGGTTGAAGCGGTACTCCGCTTCCAGCCCTGGATTCTGCTTGGTGTAGGAATAGCGGGTCCCGCTGCAATGGACCGCCACGCTTTCGGCGGACTCCGTCCCCTCCTCGGAACAGACCAGCCCCCGGGTCTCGAGGGGGACGAGGAATGCGACGTGGGTGGACCCGTTCAGGCGCCGGTAGTAGTTGTAGTAGGCGCGGACATCCAGGCGGCCGAGCGGCGCGAACCGGTAGGAAGCCTGGGCCGTCGCATTCTCCACCTTGCCCCGAAACGCGTCGGAACTCGGCGCGGTGGCCGTGTATTCGGGGGAGCCCGAGGTGTTGAGTACTTCGTCCAGCATCGGGACCCGGTCGGTGACCCGGTCGTAGGTGACGCGTCCGGAGAGCGTCGCGTTCCAGGGGAGTTCGCGCAGCATGCCGCTCGCGCTCACGCGGTTGTAGACGTTGTCGGGGGCGAAGGTCGCGGTGTCGATGCCGAAACCGAAGAAGGGGTTCTGGAAATCCAGGAGCATGTTGTCGTTGCCGAAATCGCTCCGCAGAAAGCTCGCCGATACGTGCCCCCTGCGGGTCTGGTACCCCGCTTCCAGCGATCCGCTGCTGGTCGAATAGTCGACGGGGTAGGGGAGATCGACGAACCCGTTCCCCGGGCTGGTCCCCAGGGCGGCCGCATCCACCTTGTTGATGCCCGACTGGGACACATTCCGGCCGCCGAGCAGGACGTACCATGGGGAGCGGCCGTTCAGCTCCACGCTCCCCTCGAGGTTGCGGCGCTCGGTCATGAACTTGAAGGAGGACCAGGGGGGCACGCCCGAATCGAGGAGCTCCGCGGGAGCGGTAGAAAACAGGGTCAGCCTGGCGGTCCCCGGGTTTTCGTAAGGGGTGCGCGCCCCTTCGGGCCCGAAGCCGAAGTTGTGCGTCAGCCAGTCGGCGCGCAGGCGGAACTTCATCCGGCCGTAGACTCCCCCCGACAGGTCGAGGAACATGTCGTCGCGACCCAGGTTCTCGGCGAAGGCGTCGAAATAAAACCGATCGCCGCGGCCGCCGAGGTCGAAAGCCCCGGCGATTCCGTCGGACAGGTCGCGGTACTCCACCAGTTTGGCCGCGTCGCGGGAATCCTCGGCCGCTCCGATTCTTTCGACGGCGACGCTCCCGGAAAGGCTGAACCCGTCGGCGGCCGCGCCGGGGACCGGCGCGAAGGCAAGGAGCAGGAGACAGAGGGCGGATTTCATATCGGGCTCCCCTAGCGCGTGAGGTATTTGCCGCGGGTGGCGGGCGCGTTGCTCCCGTGGATGGCGTTGTGGCAGTTGAGGCACGACCGGGCGACGAACCGGGTGTTCGCGCTCCTGGCCGGAGACCCGGGGATCCGGTCGAACCCCTGGTCGGCGCTGTAGGCGGTCCCCGGGTGCCGGGACCAGTCGTGGCAGTCCTGGCAGAGGTTGGGGACCCGTTCGTTCAGGAGTTTCGCGTGCGAGGACCCGTGGGGGCTGTGGCAGGAGAGGCAGTTCTCCTCGACCGCCGGGTGCTGGAACAGGAAGGGGCCCCGCTTGTCGGCGTGACAGCTCCAGCACTGCACGTTGAGGGTTTCGTGCCGGATCATCCCCGGGCTCTGGGCGCCGTGGGGGTTGTGGCAGCTGGAGCAGGAGACCTTGCCTTCCACGACGGGGTGGTGGGAGGGCTTCCCGATCTCGATGCGCACCCGCTTGTGGCAGCGGATGCAGGTTTCGTATTCCAGCTCCCGCCCCGTGTTGACGAGGGGGGAGGCCGACGGGTCGCGCCTGGTGAAGGCGACGGCCGATCCGCGAGGGGGCGGCGCATGCACGGCGTGGCAGTCGTTGCAGCGCACATCGTTGCGTGCGTGCCGCCCCGATTCCCAGAAGGCGAGATGCCGGTTTCCCCCGTGGCACTCCATGCAGGCTTCGGTCTGCTCCCGCGCGGGGACGGTCCCCCGGGTGAAGCGTACGGGGAACGGGTTGCCGCGGGGGTCGTCCGGGTGGGCGTCATTCTCCCCGTGGCAGGCGGAACACGCCCGCCCGCTGCCGGCCGGGGAATCGGGATCGCCGGGGGTTCCGTGCCGGGTATCCAGGACCCCCGCCTGCTCCTGGTGGCAGGCGAGGCAGGCCGCGGCCTCCTCCGCGGAGGGGCCGGAGAGGGGGGACAGGAGGAGAAGGATCGGGAAAAAAAAGGCAACCAGAGAGGACCGATAGGTCATATGCCGGGATCCCTCCATCACGGGGAATGGGCAAAGGATTCGCCAACGGGTTTGGACCAGCGTTGGTTCTCTTATAGCACGAATCGGGTGGGGAAGGGAAGCGGAAGGGTGATGCGGGGGGACGGCGCCCGTCCCCCCGGCGGATGGGACTTAATGCCTGATCTTGTCGAAGACGATCTCCTTGTCCTCTTCGAATTCCGGACAACGGTCGTCGGTGTGGCACTTGAGGCAGAGGTCGATCTGCGGGTCGGCTACCGGGATCGGCTTCATGCTGGCCAGGTGCTCGGTCGCGTCCCCGTGGCACGATTCGCACTGCACGTTCACGAGCGCCATCTGCATCTCCTTCATGTTGAAGCCGCCCGGCTGCTCGAAGCGGACGGTGTGGCAGGAGAGGCACTTGGGATCGTACTGCTTGGACCTGCCGACCAGGGTGGCGTAGGCCTTGGCGTGATCCGTCGTCTTCCACTGCGCCACCTGGCTGGTGTGGCAGGGGGCGCAGGCCTCGACGCGCAGCGGCACGTCCGCGGCCGCGGGCTGGTCCCCGTCCCCCCCGTACATGTCGGCCACCTTGTCGTTGTAGGCCGCGATCATCTCCTTGACCCGGGCATCGTCGGCGATTTCATCGCCGAAGGGGACCAGGGTATTGGCCGGCTCCCTCGATCCGTCCAGGGCGACCTCGAGCATTCCCATGTACTGTCCCTTCTCCCCCGCCCGGACGATGAGGGCGTCCCCGGCAACCAGGGGATCGGGCGTCTTCTGCCTGTCGTGGCCGCCGACGACCAGGTGGATGCCCTTGACGCGGCGCGCGATGACCCAGTCGCGGTTGGCGATCTGGTGCGTCATCGCGATCACGTAGTCGGCCTTGCCCGCGAGTTCGGCCACCACGGCCTCGGCCGCCTTGACCGGATCCTGGACGGTGAGAGCGCCTCCCGTGATGTCGGCGAGCTTGCCCGCCATTTCCGAGGTGTCCCCGTACAGGCCCAGGATGGCCACGGTCTTGCCGTTGACCGGCTTGAGAACGTACCGCGGGAAGACCGGTTTGTCGTCGGCGTCGACCAGGTTGGTCGAAACGAACGGGAAGGAGTGCTTCTTTTCCAGCTCCTTGAGGTAGTCCAGTCCCAGGACCAGGTCGAGTTCGCCGACGTTGACGGCGTCGATCCCGATGGCCTTGTAAACCTCCAGGATCAGTTCAGCCTTGAGTTTCGCGCTCTCGATCACCGAATCGGGAAGCTCCTCGTCCTCGTTGAGCAGGTCGCCGGAGTCCACGATGACGAGTCCGGGGTGGTCCTTGCGGTATTGGTTGAGATAGGTGGCCTTCTTGTACAGCCCTCCGAGCTGTACGCCCGTCTCCACTCAACCGCACGGCTCCAGGTAACCCAGCAGGTTGCTCGTGTAGGCCACCGTGATCCCGGGGGCGTCGTCGGCGCGCGACGGGCCCACGCTGATTCCGGTCGATAAGATGGCCGCGCCAAGAAAGAGCAGCAATACACCAAAAGTCTTCTTCATCTAACCTCCTGCGGGGTACGACGGCCCCAAACCCCGGCAGTCCCCCGTATCTTCTAGATAAGCCAAGCCGCCCAATGATAGCATCCCCGGGCGGCGGCGCGCCAGCAATTCATCGGGCCTCCCGCCGCCGGCGCCTTCATGCCCTATATACGCCGGAGGGGAGGGGGCTGTTTTGTCCCCGCCGAAAAAAATGGACCCCCCGGCCCGACAGGGGTGAAACCATCGATTGCGCCGCGGGGAAGGGTGTGCTATTTTTCCCGTTTATTTGTACTTTTCCCGGTTCAAAGGAAGGCACCTTGAGCACTAACAAGATGACTCGCAAGGAAATACTCTCGGAGGACCCGGTTCACGAGGCCCTGCTGCGCCTCGTCGGTTTTTTCGGGGAGAACAAAGCCAGGATCGGTGTTGCCGCCGCAGCCGTCGTCCTCCTGGCCGTGGGCGCCTACGGGGTGTCCCGGTATCTCGGGGCCAGGGAAGCCCGGGCCCAGGTCCAGCTGGGGAAAGGGATCGATTTTTTCCATGCCGCGGTCGAGGCCGACGCCGGCGCCGACCCTTACGCCAAAGGGCCGAATCCCGTCTTTCCCGGCGAACGGGCGAAGTATGAAGCGGCGGCCCGGGAATTTTCGGCCATCGCTTCCGGTCATGGATACGGCAAGATCGCGGTCGTGGCCCGTTATTACCTCGGACTGTCCCAGCTCCGGCTGGGACAGGAAGCGGAGGGGATCAAGAGCCTGGAGTCGGCGGCCTCCGACTCCCGCAACCGCTCCGCCGGTTTTCTGGCGAAAAGGGTGCTGGCCCATACCTATTACGATTCGGGCAACTATCAGGGCGCGCAGGAGATCCTGAGCCAGATGATACGGGATCCCAAATGCGACCTCCCCCGGGAAGAACTGAGTCTGGAGCTGGCGCGGGCGCTCGAGGCGCAGGGGCGCCGGGACGAAGCCGTGAAGGCGCTTCGGGAGGCCGACGAGCAGAGCGCGGCTTTCGGGCCCTACAAACAGAAGCTGATCGCGGAGATCGAGCGGCTCGGGAAGGCGCCGTCGTCCGGCCCGGATCCCGCGTCGCAGCCCTAAGTGGTGCTAAAGCGCCCGATTACGCTTCTTCGGGCGCGCCGCGGCGGCGCCGTAAGTCCTTGAGTTGCACGGGCTTTATCCTTGACAAAAGTCCCACTCTCAATATAATTTCCCCCTTCGCCGAGGAAGGCAGGAGTTTGGTCGTGTTCATTGAAATAGAGGATCTGAAAGCGGAGCCGCTTCACGTCCGTCACGTGTTTCCGGTCGACGAGATCGGGTTTTCCCACGCGGACGCGTCGCTGTCCGAACCGGTGACGGCCGATTTCGTGCTCACGCATCGTGACCGGGAGCTGCATATCCAGGGGACGGTGGAGACTGCGATCGCGTTCCGGTGCTCGCGGTGCGTCAAGGATTTCACCCGCCCCTTCTCCTCCAGCTTCGACCTTTTCTACGCGCCGCAGCCGGACTGGGGCGCCGTGAGCACGGAAATTGAACTGAAGTATGAAGAAATGGAAGTGGGGTATTACGATGGCGTGTCCTTCGACGTGAACGCCATGATCCTCGAGCGGATAGAGCTCGCCATACCCATGAATTTTGTCTGTCGGGAAGATTGCCAGGGGCTCTGCGACCAGTGCGGAGCCGATTTAAATGAAGGGGCGTGCCGCTGCAGGAAGGAGGAGTCGGACTCCCGCCTATCCGTTCTGCTCGATTTTCAGAAGAAGAAAGCGCAGAAGGAGGAGTAGGTGGAGAGCGCCGCAACTCTAGATTGCGGGCATCCTTTCCCCATGATGGAGAAGAGTCGCCATGCCGAATCCTAAGAGGAGACATTCCAAGTCGCGCCGTGGAAAGCGCCGGGCCCACGATTTTCTCGAGCCCGTAAGTCCAGGCAAGTGCCCCAACTGCCAGGAGCCCAAGGCGCCGCACCAGGCCTGTGCCAAGTGCGGTTACTACAAGGGGAAACCCGTAATCAAGGGCGAAGAGGAATTCTAGGTTCTTCGCCCTTCATCATGGTCCATCACCGGTGGTTTCCGTGCGCGCATGATTAAGATAGCCGTGGACAGCATGGGGAGTGACAATGCCCCCTTCAGCGAGGTTGAAGGAGCCGTAATGGCGGCCCGTGCCTACAAGGTCGCCGTCATCCTCGTGGGGAAGGAGTCCCTGCTGGCCCCGCTCCTCGAGGAGGCGGGGGGGGGGGAACTCCCGATCGAGATCCGCAACGCGACCGAGGTGGTGGCCATGGACGAGTCCCCGGTCGCGGCCCTCAGGAAGAAGCGGGATTCCTCGATCCGGGTGGCCGCGGACCTGGTGAAGGACGGCACCGCCAGCGGGCTGGTCAGCGCCGGTAACACGGGCGCGGTGATGGCGACCTCGAAGATGGTTTTCGGCACCGTCCCCGGGGTGGACAGGCCGGCGCTGTCGACGGTCCTGCCCACGCTGACGGGTCACGCGGTGCTGCTCGACGTGGGAGCCAACATCGCCTGCAAGCCGCACCACCTGGTCCAGTTCGCCGTCATGGGGCATCTGTTCAGCAAGAAGATCATCGGTGTCGCCTCCCCCCGGGTCGGGCTCATGTCGGTCGGGGAGGAGGAAATCAAGGGGAACGACCTCACCAAGGAGGTCCACCGGGAGCTGAAGCGGCTGAAGCTGAACTTCATCGGCAACGTGGAGGGGCGGGACCTCTACAACGGGCGGGCCGATGTCATCGTCTGCGACGGGTTCACCGGCAACGTCGCCCTGAAGACGAGCGAGGGGCTGATCGAGGCGGTGCTGAAGCTGCTCAGGGAGGAACTTTCGCGGAACCTCCAGGCCAAGCTCGGCGCCCTCCTCAGCCAGCAATCGTTCAAGCGGCTGAAGAAGCGGCTCGACTATTCGGAGTACGGCGGCGCGCCCCTTCTCGGGCTGCGCGGCGCCACCATCATCTGCCACGGCAGATCCAGCGGCAACGCGATCAAGAACGCGATCCGGGTGGCCAAGGAATTTTCAGAAAACCAGGTCAACGCCATGCTGGAAGCGGAACTCAGCCAGGTGGAGCAGGGCTCAAAAGGGGTGGTTCCCATCGGCGGGTGACGGAGGGCGTCAGGATGAAGCCTTCGGAGGCGGGCCCCGGGCTTCGGCCGCCGTCGGCGTCCACATGTGGGTTTTCCGGCGCGGGCCTCGGGTCCCGCGGCGGGTCAAATCAAAGGGGAGGAACTGGGATGGCTTCGGTAAAAGAAAGAGTGAAATCGATCATCGTGGATCAGTTGGGCGTGAACGAGGCTGAGGTGACACCGGCGGCGTCCTTCGTCGACGACCTGGGCGCGGATTCGCTGGATACGATCGAACTGGTGATGGCCTTCGAGGAGGCCTTCGGAATCGAGATCCCGGACGAGGACGCCGAGAAGATCAAAACGGTTCAGAACGCCATCGAATACGTCGAGACCCACGTAAAATAGGGGAGGGCGCGCGAGGCCTTTGCTGAAGGGGCGGCGGCGCGGGAGAGTGCGCGGCGCCGTTCATTCTGAAAACGTCAAACCGGGGAATCGGTCATGAAGATTGTCGCTTGCGTGAAATACGTTCCGGATACCGCCATCAAGGTCAAAATCGCCCCGAACACGGGCGAGGTGGACCTTTCGGAGGTTTCCTTCGTCGTCAACCCATACGATGAATTCGCCGTCGAAGAGGCGCTCCAGCTGAGGGAGAAGCACGGGGGCGAGGTGATCGTCGTCGGCGCGGGAAGCGAGGGCGCATCCGCCGGGTTGCGGACGTGCCTGGCCATGGGAGCGGATTCGGCCATCCTCGTAAGCGACGGTTCCCTGGAGAAGGCGGACAGCTACGTCGTCGGCACCGTCCTGGCCCGCGTCTGCCGGAACCTTTCCCCGGACCTGATCCTTTTCGGGAAGCACGCCATCGGCGTGGACAACGGCCAGGTGCCCGCGGTCGTGGCCGAGGCGCTGGACCTTCCGCAGGTATCGGTGGTCACGAGGCTGGAGGTCGAGGGGAGCACCTTCCGGGCGGAGAGGGACATCGAGGGGGCCCACGAAATCGTGGAGGGGAGCCTCCCGGCCGTCGTGACGGCGCAGAAGGGGCTGAACGTTCCGCGCTACGCCTCCCTGAAGGGGATCATGGCGGCAAAAAAGAAACAGATCGAGGTCCGGCCGCTGGAATCGCTCGGGCTCACCGCGGAAGAACTCGAGCCGCGGGTGGAGTCGGTCGGGGTCACGCTGCCCCCTTCGCGCCCGCCCGGGAAAATCCTCAAGGGCGAGGTTTCCGAAGCGGTGCCGCAGCTGGTGAAGCTGCTCCACGAGGAAGCCAAAATCATTTAACCCGCGCGCACCACGTATTTTGTGCCATGATGTCTAAGGAGGGGAAATGGCTCAGGGAATCCTGGTCTTTATCGAGGAACGGGACGGCAAGGTAAAGAAACCATCGCTCGAAGCTCTGGGCGCGGCGCGCAAACTGGCCGACGGTCTCCAGGAGGCCGTCATCGCCCTGCGCATCGGGAACGGGGAACCCTCGGAGAACCTGGCCGCGTACGGCGCCGACCGGGTGATGACGGTGCGGCACGATCTGCTCGCGGCCTACTCCGCCGACGGTTACGCCGCGGCCCTGGCCCAGGCGGCCCTCGCCGTCCAGCCTCGGTTCGTGTTCGGTTCGTCCAGCGCCATGGGGCGGGACCTGCTCCCCCGGGCGGCGGCCAAGCTGGGGGTGGGACTCGCCCAGGACTGCATCGAAATCCACGCCGAAGGCGGACGGCTCGAGTGCGTGCGCCCCATCTACGCCGGCAAGGCGTACGCGCGCGTGCGCCTGGTGAGGACGCCGGGCATGGCCACGCTCCGGCCGAACGTGTTTTCGCTCGGGGACCCCGACAACGGGCGCGACGCCGAAGCGGTCGATTTCACCCCGGAACTGACTCCGGAGCACTTCCGCGCCGCCGTCCGGGAGGTCAAGGCCTCCGAGGGGCAGAAGGTCGAGCTGACCGAGGCCAACATCATCGTATCCGGCGGGAGGGGGATGAAGGGGCCGGAGAATTTCCCCCTGATCGAGCAGCTGGCCGATGTCTTGGGAGGCGCCGTGGGGGCCTCGCGCTCCGCGGTGGACGCGGGATGGATAGACCAGCAGCACCAGGTCGGGCAGACGGGGAAGACCGTGTCGCCCACCTGCTATGTCGCCTGCGGCATCAGCGGCGCCATCCAGCACCTGGCCGGCATGTCGTCGTCCAAGTTCATCGTCGCGATCAACAAGGACCCCGAAGCGCCCATTTTCAGCGTTGCCGATTACGGCATCGTGGGGGATCTCTTTGCCGTGGTTCCCGCCCTTACGGAAGAGATCCGGAAACTCAAATCTTCATAGGACGGTCCCGGGGATCCGGCCGGGAGCCGGCGAAAGGTCTATGGCGACCTAAATGGCTACCTCTGCAGGATTTGAGAAGTGGGGAGAGAGACCCCGGCAGCGATGGTACCTGGAACTGCTGGAGAATTTGCGGAGCGGCCTGACGTGGATAGACGCGCTGGCCGGCGTCTGCGCCACCGCCGTCATCGCGCTGATCCTCGTCGGATTCCGCTCCCAGGTCGTTCCCGATTATGAAGTCGGGCAGATCGCCGACCAGGAAGTGCGCGCCGCGCAGGATGTCTTTTACGAAGACCGGATGGCGACCGATCTGCGGCGGGCGGAAGCGGAAGCCGCCGTCCCGGCCGTGTACCAGCTCGAATCCGACCTCATCTCCAGCCAGGTGAAATCCACCGCCGCCGTCTTTTCCGAGGCCCGGGACATCCTGGCGGAGGCCGGCCCGGGCGCCCAGGCATCGAAGGCGCGCCGCGGGGAACTGCTGGAGAAGCTCAGGGCCCGCGCGGGGGGCGCTTTTCCGCCCCAGGTGCTGGAAGCGCTGTTGCGATACAACTTCAGCCCCGATCTCGAAGCGCGGATGCTGGAACTGCTCGACACGGTTTTGCGCGACGGCATCATCCGCGACCGGGGGGAGTTCCTCAAGGACCTGCGTTCGGGCATCCTCGTGCGCGACGGCTCCTACACCGTGGAGCACCCGCTGACGGACGCCTACCGGGTCCGCGATCTCTCCGCGGCCAAGGAGTTTCTCCGGCAGTCCCCGATCGAACACCCCGGCATGTCCCAGCGCGACCGGGCGACGATCCTCTCCTACCTGGAAGGCGCGCTTTTTCCCACCCTCCTGTGCGACCGCGAGGAGACCGATTCCCGGCGCGCCCTGGCCTCGCGCCAGGTCAAGCCGGTGGAGGTGCAGCTCAAGCAGGGCCAGACCGTGGTCCGCAGCGGAGAGCAGGTCACGCCCCAGATCCTGATGCAGCTCAGCGCGCTCAGGAACCTGCGCCGGCCGCGTTCCCTCATCTGGCAGTTCGGGGGGTACTTCCTGATCGCGGCGATCCTGATCTACTCGCTGTGGCGCTACTTCGTCTACTACCAGACGCGCCACCGCAAGATCCGGAACCACGCCGTGCTGATCCTGGCCGTGATCGGCTCCGAGCTCCTGGTCCTGCGGCTGCTGACCTCGCTGGCCGACATCCTCGGGGAGCGGTTCCCGCGGTTTCAGGACCCCTACGTGCTGTATTACGGCATCCCCTTCGCCTTCGGCGCCCTCCTCATCACGCTGCTGGTCGACGTCAACCTGGGGGTGCTCTCCTCGGTGGTGCTGGCCATTCTCTGCGGGCTTTTCTACGGCCACGTGGAATTGTCGGCCTACTGCATCATCGGATCCCTGGCCGGGATCTACAGCATACGGCAGTACAAGGACCGGGCGGCGATCCTCAAAAGCGGCCTCACCATCGGGGTCGCCAACATCGCGTGTCTGGCGGCGCTGGCCATCATGCGGCAGGCGCCGCTCCGGTTTTCCGACGCCCTGGATCAATTCGTACTGGCGCTGCTGGGCGGGATGCTGGCGAGCGCGCTCTGTTCGATGCTGCTCCCCGCGCTGGAAACCCTGTTCAAGATCACGACCGACATCCGGCTCCTGGAACTGTCGAACCTCAACGCCCCCCTGCTGCGGCGGCTGGCCGTGGAGGCGCCCGGGACCTATCATCACAGCCTGATGGTGGCGACGCTGGCGGAAGCGGCGGCCGAGGCCATCGGCGCCAACCCGCTTCTGGCGCGGGTGGGCGCCTACTACCACGATATCGGCAAGCTTCTCAAACCGGAGTATTTCGTGGAGAACCAGGCCTACGGCGGCAACAAGCACGAGGACCTGTCGCCCAGCATGAGCTGCCTCATCATTTCCAGCCACGTCAAGGACGGGCTCCATTTTGCCAGGTCGGCGGGGCTGCCCCAGCGCATCAGCGACATGATTCCGCAGCACCACGGGACGAGGATCATGACCTTCTTCTACCAGAAGGCCAAGGAGGCGGCGGACGCGGACAGGAGCAAGCTGTCCGAGGCCGATTTCCGCTACCCGGGGCCGCGGCCGAGAAGCCGGGAGGCCGGGATCATGATGATGGCCGACAGCGTGGAAGCCGCCTCCCGGACCCTGGGCGAGGCCCCGGCGCCGGCCCAGATCCGGGGCATGATCGACCGGCTGGCGGATTCGGTCATCGGGGACCACCAGTTCGACGAATGCGACCTCACCTTCAGGGACGTGAAGCTCATCAAGGAGAGCTTCTTCAAGATTCTGGCCGGCATCTTTCACCATCGAATCGAATATCCGGGATATGACTTCAAACGCACGGGAGACGGATCCGGGGAGACGGCCCCCGAAGATCCAGGTCCTCAGCAGGCAAAAACAGGTTAGGATCGATCGGGCGGCCGCCGCCCGCTTTGCCGCCGCGCTGCTGGAAACACTGGGGCTCGGCGGCGGGTCGATGTCCGTGGTGTTTGTCGGGACGCGCACCATGAGGAGGCTGAACCGCCGGTGGCGCCGCGGCGACTACGCGACGGACGTGCTGAGTTTCGGCTACGGGGACGGGATCGGGACGGAGGCGGGATTCCTGGGAGACATCGTCATCGCCCCGGAAGTGGCCGTGCGGCAATCGTCCGGGGCGCCCGGCGGGGCGGAGAGGGAGATCCGGATGCTGCTCCTGCACGGGGCGCTCCATCTGGCGGGGTACGACCATGAGACGGACGGCGGTGAGATGATGCGGATGCAGCGGAAACTGATGCGGCGCAGGTTCTTCCAGGGCCCCCCCCCGCTGGTGGGGCCGAAGGGGCGCCGATGATGTTCTTCAACCTGGAGATCGCGCTCCTCGTCGTTTTCCTCGGGCTCCTCTTCTTCTTCTCCCTTGTCGAGAGCGCCATCATCCAATCGAGCCCGCTCCTGCTGCGCATGATCCTGGAACACGGCGACGAGTCCGCCCCCCCGCTCCTCCCGGCGATCCTGGAGAACCGCAACCAGGTGTTCGTGCCGCTGCAGTTCGGGACCCAGTTCTGCGCCATCACCATCGTGGTGCTCTCCACCCACCTCAGCCTCGGCCTCTGGCCGGTTTACGGCTGGGTCTACGCCTTCCTGGCCAACATCGTCCTGTCGGTGCTCTTCCGGCAGCTGTTGCCGCGGCTGCTCACCCAGCACGAGCCGGAGGAGAAGCTGGCGACGCTGCTGCGGGCGTTCCATCCGCTGAGCCTGATCCTCCGCCCGGTGGCGCTCCCGCTGTCCCAGGTCCTCAACCTCCACAAGCGGATGCACGATGAGGTCCACAGCGGCGGCAGGGACGAAGACGAGGAGGCCACCGGCGAGGAAATCCAGGCCTACCTGGAGATCGGGGAGGACGAGGGCATTCTCGAGGAGGAGGATTCCCGCCTCATCCAGTCGGTGGTCGAGTTCGGTAATACGCTGGTGAGGGAGGTGATGACGCCGCGCACCAAGATCGTGGCTTGCGAGGAGGGCGCCACCGTAGCCCAGTTGCGCGACATCATGGTGGAGCACCGGCATTCGCGCATCCCGATCTATCGCGGGGACCTCGATCATATCGTCGGGGTCGCCTATATCCGCCAGCTGATGACGCTGTCGGTCACGGGGAGGGATTCCGACCCCATTACGGACCTCATTCATCCGGTCCTGTTCGTCCCCGGGTCCAAGCCGGTTTCCAAGCTTCTCAAGGAGCTCCAGGAGCGGGGGGACCATACCGCCATCGTGATCGACGAATTCGGCGGGGTGGCCGGACTGGTCACGATCGAGGACCTCGTCGAGGAGATCGTCGGGGAAATCTGGGACGAGGACGAGGCCAAGGTGAACCAGGTGGTGAAGGAGGATCCCGGCACCTTCCTGGTGCACGGGAGCGCCGAGATCTTCCGCCTCGAGGAACTGGCGGGGAAAAAGTTCGAGGACTCGGGCTGCTCCACGGTCGCGGGCCTGCTGATGGGGTTTCTGGGACGGGTCCCGGCGCCGGGCGAAGCCTTCGAGATGGAGGGGATGCGGGTGCAGGTGATCGACGCCGACCGCAAGCGGGTGCACTGGGTCCGGTTTCATCTCCCCGGGGTTCCCGGCGCCGACGGCGCCGGGCAATGATCGTGTCGGTGCCTTATGTTTGACGCCGCGGACCGCAGGTTCATGAAAATGGCGCTCCGGCTCGGGGAAAGGGGGACCGGCAGGTCCAGTCCGAATCCCAGCGTCGGCTGCGTCATCGTCCGGGACGGGCGCGTCGTGGGCCGGGGGTGGCACGAGTACGCGCTCCGGGACCACGCCGAGGTGCGGGCGCTGCGGATGGCGGGGGAACTGGCGGCCGGCTCCGAGGTGTACGTTACGCTGGAGCCCTGCTGCCACGAGGGACGTACCCCCCCCTGCGCCGATGCGCTCGTGCGGGCCGGCGTGCGGCGCGTCGTGGCGGCCAGGACCGACCCCAACCCGGTGGTCTCCGGGCGCGGCGTGGAAAGGCTCCGGTCCGCCGGCATCCGGGTGGATGTCGGGCTGTGCGCCGGGGAGGCGGGCCGCCTCATCGAGCCCTTCGCCCGCCACGTCAGTTCGGGATACCCGCTGGTCGTTTCCAAGGTGGGGATGACGCTGGACGGGAAGATCGGGACCGGGAGCGCCGATGGGCGAGCCATTTCCTCCCCCGAAGGGCTGGAGTTCGGCCAGCGGCTGCGCCTCGGGTGCGACGCCGTCATGGTCGGCGCCGGCACCCTCCTCGCGGACGATCCCGAACTGACCTACCGGGGCGGCCGGGGCAGGGCGCGCCCCCTGGTCCGCGTCATCCTGGATTCCCGGCTGCGCACCCCCCCCGGCTCCCGGCTGCTGCGGGTCGCGCCCGAGTCTCCCGTCCTCCTCTTCTGCGCCCCCGACGCGCCCGGGGCCTCCCGGAGGGAACTGGAAGAAGCGGGAGCCGAAATCGTGGCCGTTCCCCGGTCCGACGCGGGGCTCGACCTCGAAGCGGTCCTCGGGGAGCTGGGCGCCAGGAACATCCTGTCCGTTCTCGTGGAGGGGGGGAGCCGCGTCCACCGGGCTTTCCTGGAGGCCGGGAAGGTGGACGTCTTCCACTTCATCATCTCCCCGCTGGTCCTGGGCGGCCGGACGGCCGTTCCCGTGGTGGGGGGGGCGGGATTCCCCTCCATCGCCGAGGCGCTCCGTTTCCGGATCCGGCGGACCCTGCGCGCGGGCCCCGACGTGGTCCTGGAAGCCTACCCGGAATGCTCCCGGTCCATCATCTCCCCGTGGCTCTCAGAAAGCGCTCCATCTCCCGCGCCAGGTTCCGCGACCCCATCAGGGCCGAAATGACCGCGACGCTTGCGGCTCCCGAAGCGAGAACCCCGGCCACCCGGTCGATGCCGATCCCCCCGATCGCCACCACCGGGACCGTGGATGCAACGCAGGCGGCGGCCAGGCGCCGGAGCCCCACGGCGGGGCCGGGCCGGTCCTTGGTGGCGGTGGGGAAAACGGGGCCGAAGCCGATGTAGTCGACGGGCAGGGCGCGCGACCGGCGCACCTGCCCCAGGGTATGGGTGGAGTATCCGACGACGGCCGCCGGGCCCAGCAGGAGGCGCCCCGCTTCCGGCGGGAGGTCCTCCTGCCCCAGGTGCACTCCCCGGGCGCCGGCGGCCAGCGCCAGGTCGCAGCGGTCATCGACGACGAGGGTGATGGCGCGGCGCTCCGCGAACTCCACGCAACGGCGGAGATCGACGAGGAGTTCGCCGGCCGGGGTGGTCTTGTCGCGGATCTGAACCCACGTGGCACCCCCGCGCGCCAGTTCGCGCAGAACGGCCAGGTGGGTGGCAGCCCGCGCCAGGGCCTTGTCCGTAATCGGGTAGATCGGGGGGAGCGCCGTTTTCATCGCCGGAGGTTCGATTGTAGAGCAGGGGGGGCGGGAAGGGAAGGGGGAAAGAGGGGCCGGGGAGGGGGCGCGGCGCGCCTCCCCCTCCGGCCCGGGGTTTACTTGACGATGCGGGGAGTCACGAAGAACAGGATCTCCTGGGTCGAACGCGTGACGGACGTATTCTTGAAGAGGTGTCCGATCACGGGCAGGGAACCGAGCCCCGGGACCTTGTTTTCGCTGTTCGCGTCCTCGTCCAGGAGGATGCCCCCGATCACCGTGGTGCCCCCGTCGGTGACGAGCACGCGGGTGCTGGACTCGCTGGTGCGGATGGAAGGAACCCCGTCGACCGAATTCCCGAAGTCGGCCGTGTTGTTTTCCACCTTCAGGTCGAGGACGATATTGCCCTCGTAGGTGATCTGCGGGGTGGCGGTCAGGGTCAGGGCGGCGTCGAAGAACTGGATCGTCACCGTGTTGTTGGAATTGATCGGGACGGGGAAGCGCAACCCCTGGGTCACGACCGCGCGGCTGTTGTTCTGCGCGATCACCTTGGGCTGCGAGATGAGCTTGGCCATCCCCTTGGTCTCGCCCGCCGTGATGGCGGCGTCGAGCAGGAAGGTGTCGAAGATGTTGCCGACCGAAATTCCCAGTCCGCCGAAGGCGCGCGCGGCCGGCAGGTTGACGTTGTAGTTCCCCTTGTTGGTCGCCTGGGTCCCGGTGCTTACCGCGGCGCTTTCGCTCGCGGTCCCGCCGTCGTCGCCGGTGATTCCGGCCCCCCTTCCCGTGATCGGGTTCCCGGCGGCGTAGGTCTTGTCCGGAGTGGCGCTCGGCCGGGTGCCGCCGATGGTGCCGAAGGTGTTGGGGCCGCCGACGGTGACCCGTTCCAGGTTCCCCTGGACAAAGCCGAACTGGACGCCGATGTCGCGGGCGAAATTGCGGGAGGCGGACACGATGCGGGCCTCGATTTCCACCTGGGCCTGCGGGAGGTCCAGCGCCTCGATCAGGTCGATCTGCCTGGCGATCGAGGCGGGGATGTCGGTCAGGATCAGGGAATTGGTCCGTTCGTCGACGACCACGGTCCCCCGGACCGTTTTCTGGTCCGAGACCGCGTCGACCAGGTCCTTCGCCTTGGCGTAGTTCAGGCGCTTGATCCGCGTCTGGAGGTCCGCGGCCAGCAGGTTCGCCTTTTTCAGGGCTTCCTGCTGCCTGGCCTCCTCCTGGAGCGTCGATTTCCGGGCGACGCGCACCATCGTCCCCTCTATCTGCTTGTCGAGGCTGTTGTTGCGCAGGGCGGCCTCGAAAATCTGATCCCACGGCATCTTGACCACCTTCATGGACAGGGTGCCCTTCACGGCGGGATCCAGGACGATGTTGATTCCTCCCTCATCGGCCATCAGGCGGAAGAAATCGACCAGCGGAACATTGACCAGGTCCAGGGTCAGGGGGTGCCCCGAGAACCGGGACCCGTTGGAGTTTCCGTTGCCCCCTCCGGGGACGGCCGACTGGGCCAGCGCGGCGATCAGGGGCGGCGCCTCCGGCCGGCCGGCCTCCGGGGCGGGAGGGGCTGCGGGCTGCACCGCCGCGGGCTTGATCGCGGTCGCCGCTGCGGGCGGTGCCGCTGCGGGCGGTGCCGGGGCGGGCCTGACCGTCGGCGCGGCCGCGGGGCGTGCCGCCGCGGGGCGTGCCGCTGCGGGTTGCACCGCCGCAGGCTTGATCGCGGTCGCGGCTGCGGGGCGTGCCGCCGCGGGCTTGATCGCGCTCGCCACGGCGGGCTCGGACGCCGCGGGCTGCTCCGGCGGGGAGTAGGGCTTGATGACGTACTCCCTCCTGCCGGCGGCGGCTCCGGCCGTCTTCTCCGGGGCCGCGGAGTTCTGTCCGGGGTGGAACACCAGCCGGACGGAGCCGCTGTCCACGGAAAGTTCGTGGGTCCCGTGCCCCTCTTCCAGGTCGAACACCATCCGGGTGATCAGGGAAGGGGAGGTCTGGTACTGCTGCACCCTCAACTTCTTTACCGACGCCGTTCGTATGGGCAGACGCGTGAACGGGATCCGGTTGCGGGTATTGGGGAAGTCGAGGACCAGGCGCCGCGGGTTGTCCAGCATGAACTGCTCGGGCGCAATCTGCCGGTCGGCGTCGACCGTGATCACCGCCCTGTCGTTCTCGGGAACGAAACGGACGTCGGTGAGGGCGGCGGCCGCTACGAGTTCCCTGGCCGGCGCACCGGAGTTTTCCCCGGCCCGGGCGAGACCGGGGAGGGACAGGGCCAGCAGGAGGAGAAGGATGCCGCAGGTCGCGCCCTTCGCCTTGGTCGATATCGAGTCTGTGATCGGGGCATGTCGCATTTTCATACCAGCCATCCTATGGTGTCCTTAATCGCTTGGTGACCTCTTGAGCCACGGTTTTACCAGAGCGCATTTTTGTTTCACGGACCAACGTGACGGAATCCTCGTGAATGGTTTTCAAGTAGCCGTCGAAGAGCCGGTCGCCTTCCCGGAGAAAATAGGCGCGGGCGTCGGCCGCGCGAATGACGGCCGTCCTCCGGTCGTCGCGCAGCGAGATCCCTTCGAGCGCCGCTTGCGAGATGTACGTCCCGGAGATTCCCGGAGGCGGCACCCCCCGGGGCACTTCTTCGTCCCCGGGCCTGGATCCGGACTTCTTTCTTTCCGGGTGCCAGAAGGGGTCGCGGCGGTTGGCGGGTTGATACGGAATGCCCGCATAACGGATGGGGGATTCCGCCGACACCTTCGCGGTCCCCTCCCGGTCGGAGACCGTGCGGGCGTCCCGGGCCAGGGCCGGCACCGCGAGCGGCACCGACAGGCACAGCCAGGGGAGCACGCGTCCCAGAAACGGCCCGAATCCGTGCCGGACGGTTGAGCCCCGGCCCTTCCCGGGGAAGGGGGGCGTGGAACAATGGAGGCGTGTCACCGCTTTTTCTCCTTCATGGTCGGGTTGTCGTTCGACGGATCCAGCGGCACGTCCCTGAAGACATAGGTGGTCGCGGTGCAGCCCGCGACCAGGGTGCGGCTGGGATCGGTCTGTTCCTTGGCGTTCTGGAGCGAGAGCGTGTCCACGTCGATGATGCGCGTGGCCTGGCTGACCTTTTCGAAGAAGAGCCCCAGGCCGTGGTAATTCCCCTCCACGACCATGTCGATCGGCCAGTCGGAATAGAAATCACGCGGCACCATCGCCCGCGGCTGAAATTTGTTGATCTTGAGGTTGCTCGCCGCGGCCATCTGCTGGATGCCGCGCAACAGGCCCGGCGTCTCCTTTTCCGAAGGGAGGATGCTCTGCAGCACCGCCAGCCGCTGCTCGAGCTCGGCCAGCTCCTTCTTGAACTGCGCCAGCTGGGTCTCGATGGCCGTACCCTGCTGCACGGACTTTTCCAGCTCCTGGATCTCCGCCCGGATCTGGTCGTGCCTCTGGATCCTGTCTTTCAGGTAGTACATGTAAAACGCGAAAGAAAGACAGAGGACGAGGACCGCAAACACGCCGATCTGGGTTGCGCGCGACAGGTTTTCAAAACGAAAATTGCTGATGGCCATGCCTTCACTCCGCCTGGGGTTGCTTGACGCTGGTGCATATGAGCGAAAATCTGGAAGAGTCCTCCTGCCGCTCGATCAGCTCGAGGTCGACGCTTGCAAAAATTCCGCTCGCCTTGAGGTTGCTCATCAATTGGGGGATGACGTTCGGGGCCGCAGTGCTCCCCACGACCTTGACGATGCCCGACTTCTGCGAAAGGGAGGTGAGCCAGAGGTCGCCGTCGCGCGGGATGCTCTGGATCACGGTGTTGAGCAGGAGAACCGGGCCGCTCTGCTTGTCCTTCAGCGTCTCGATGACGTCGATCCGGCTCTGCCGCTGCGCCTTGAGCTTCTCGTATTTTTCGACCTCTTTTTTCAGCAGCTCGAGGCGCGCCACCTCCCGGCGGAGTTCCTCCCTCCGGACGGTGTCGACGGAGATCTGGTGGTTGACGGTGAAGGCCCACGCCCCCATGACGCCCGCCGCCGCCAGGAGGAGAACCGCGAAAATGAGCCCCGTGCGCGAGACCTTGGGCTTCACAAAGGTCTTGCGCGTCCGGGCTGTCTGATCCTTCAGCAGATTTACTTTGATCATAGCCGCCCTATTCCTCCGCACTCCGGAGTGCCAAACCGATTGCGATCGCCAGATCCGGCGCCCGGTCCTCGATGAGCGAGGGGGAGAAGCGCTTGGGATCGAACGAGATCTTCCTGAAGCTGTTGAATTTTTCCGCGGGGAGATCGAACTTGCGCTGGAGCGCGTCGATCAGCCCGGGCGTGTGCGCGCCCCCCCCGCTGACGATCATCCGGTCGATGCGGTCCACGGTGGTCGTCGATTTGAAGAAATCGTAGGTTTTCTGGATTTCCATGCAGAGGATTTCGGTCACGGAATCGATCACGTGGGACGCCTCCTGGGGGGTGATGTTTTCCACCGTCTCCCCGTGTTTCAGCGCCCGGGCCTGGCTGTAGGTGAGGTTGAACTCCTTCTGGAGGAATTCCGTGTACTGGTGTCCCCCGACGCCGACGTCGCGCGTAAAGAGGAAGTCGGTCCCGGAGACGATGACGATGGTCATCGTGCCGGCGCCGATGTCGAGCAGGGCCACGGTGCTCCCGTTTCGGGGCTCGTAGTTGACCTCGTAGGCGTTCTGGAGGGCGAACGCGTCCACGTCGACGAGGGAGGGATTCTTCCCCGCCATGTTGAGGACGCTGGTGTAGTCGGTGATCTTGTCCTTTTTGACGGCCACCAGGAGGATATCCAGGTTCCCGGTCCCGATATTTTCGCCGAGGACCTGGTAATCCATGTTCACGTCGGCGATGTCGAAGGGGATGTACTGTTCCGCCTCCCACCGGATCGATTCGGCCAGGTCCTCCTCCCCCTGCACCGGGAGCGAGATCTTCTTGACGATGACCGAATGGCCCGAGATGGAAGTGGCGATCCGTTCGTTCTTGATCCCCTGCTGGGCGAAAATCCGGTTGATGGCGTCCGATACCGGTATCTTGGAGATGATGACCCCGTCCACGATGCAGTCCGGGGACAGTTCCTCGAAGCCGAGACTCTGCAGTTCGTAGGCGCCCTTGCGCGTCGGGCGCAACTCCGCCGCCTTGAGCGCGCTGCTGCCGATGTCGAGGCCGATGGGCTGCCGGTTGCGATTCAGGAGACTTAGCATCATAGGTTCGCCGATTCCCAGTTCATTCCCCGGCCCCGGCGGAAACCCCGGAATCGTCCGGGAACCGCGAAGCTTCGGAAGAAATGAAAGCGTTTGACATTGTCGTTTCGTCCAGGTGCCGCAAAAAGGATCCCGCCTCGGCAATTTCCCTACCGGTGCCGCGGGCTTCCTGCTATCCTTATCGTTCCGGGGCGCAAACCTGTTGCGTTTTTATTGAATTAAAATGGTGACCGGGATCACCAATACGGGGAATGTTTCCCGCCCCGGGCGGATATTTCAGGCCAAAGCGGCGCCGTCGGGGCCTCTCCGCGGCGGGGTGAGGAGAGGCGGCCCGGAGGGCGGGAGCCCGAAAAATGGCCGCCTGTTCCAAATATACTTGACACGCTGTCTGCTCTTGGATAGCCTAAAGGATTGTTCTGCTTGGTATTTACTGAGGGAGAATACGATGAAGAGTTTTATTCCCGGAGAGAAGGATATTCGGAAGCACTGGCACGTCATTGACGCCGAAGGGCAGGTTCTGGGAAGGATCGCCACCAGGGCGGCCACCCTCCTTACGGGCAAAAACAAGCCGATTTATACCCCTTTCCTGGACACCGGCGATCATGTCATTATAGTCAACGCCGAAAAGGTGAAACTGACGGGCAACAAGCTCGCGGACAAGAAATACCGTCACCACACCGGGTATCCCGGAGGGTTGCGGGAAGCCACCGCCGGCGAGGTTCTGGCCAGGGATCCCGGGAGGCTGCTGCGTGAAGCCGTGTTCGGCATGCTTCCCAAGACGAAACTGGGCCGGGCGATGAGGAAAAAACTGAAGGTGTACGCGGGACCTCAGCACCCGCACGAGGCCCAGCAGCCCACGCCGCTGGCCTTGTAGTCCCTTAATAAACGGAATGCGCTGCATTCTGCGTCGAGCCGAGGAATGGAATGGCGACAGTCGAGTATTACGGAACAGGAAAGAGGAAAAGCTCCACCGCGCGCGTGCGCCTTTTGCCCGGCGCCGGCCAGGTGATCGTCAACAAGCGTGACCTGAGCGAATACTTCAAGAACGAGACCCAGCGCACGGTGATCCGTTACCCGCTGGCGGTTACGGAAAACGTGGGCAGGTTTGACATCCGGGCCATCGTGAGCGGCGGGGGCACTTCCGGCCAGGCGGGCGCCATTCGGCTCGGTATTGCCAAGGCCCTCTTGCAGTTCAACGCCGAACTGCGACCCAGGCTCAAGAAGGCGGGCCTGCTGAGCCGGGACTCCCGTGTCAAGGAACGAAAGAAATACGGTCAGAAGGGGGCTCGCAAGAGATTCCAATTCTCGAAACGCTAGCCTGAGGAGGTTCTACTTGGTTTCGGTAACCATGAAACAACTGCTGGAGGCCGGGGTTCATTTCGGTCACCAGACCAAACGCTGGAATCCGAAGATGAAGGAGTATATCTTCGGGCAACGCAACGGCATCTACATCATCGATCTGCAGAAGAGCCTCAAGCTGTTCAAGCAGGCCATTCAGTTCGTGTACGAGCTGGGAGCCCAGGGGAAGACGGTTCTGTTCCTCGGGACCAAGCGCCAGGCCCAGGAAGTGATCCAGGAAGCGGCCGGCCGGACGGAACTGTACTACGTCAACCAGAGATGGCTGGGGGGGCTGCTGACCAACTTCGTGACGATCCAGAAGAGCATCAAGCGCTTCCGCGAACTGGAGACGATGCGGAGCACGGGACAGTACGACCTCTTTTCCAAGAAGGAAGTCGCCCGTTACGAGCGCGAACGCAAGAAGCTGGAAAAGAACCTTTCCGGCATCAAGGACATGGGCGCCCTGCCCGACGCGCTTTTCGTCATCGACACCAACATGGAGTCGATCGCCATCAAGGAAGCGGCCAAGCTGGGGATCCCCATTATCGGCGTCGCCGACACCAATTGCGATCCCGATGCCATCGATTACATCATCCCCGGCAACGACGACGCCCTGCGGGCGATCCGCCTGATCACGGAGACGGTGGCCGAGGCCTACCTCGACGGCAAGGCGGTTTATGAAGCCCGGCAGAAGGAACTGGCCGAGCAGGCGGAGAAGCAGCGTCAGCAGCAGGCCCAGCAGGCCGCGGCGGCGCGCGAGGCTGCGGCGGCAAGGGCTGCGGCCCGGGCGGCCGAAGGGGGAGAGGCCGCGGGCGCGCCGGCGGCGGCTGAAGGGGCGGAATCCTCCGCCAAGCCCAAAACCACGGTGCGCAAGACCCTCCAGCGCAAGCCCAGGGCGAAAAAGGCGGAAACCGGGGCGGACTCCGGGGCGGCGGCCGCGGAGGTCCCCTCCTCCGAGGCGGGAATCGAGGCCTCTCCGTCCGAAATCCAGGCCCCTCCGTCTGAAGTCCAGGCCGCTCCGTCTGAAACCCCGGCCGCTCCGGCCGCGGCGGAAGAGCCTGTCCCTCCGGCCGGGCCCGAAGGCGGGCGTCCGGAATAACCGGCTTTTGAATACGGGCTTCCCGGCCTTCGGGAAGCCCGATCTCCGGCTCCCGCGAAGGAACGGCCCGGGACGCGGCCTGTTTCCATTCAATCCTTGTCTCCGTTCCGGGAAGACCGGGACAGAAGCATCGGCGCGGGGGGACGGCCGGCGCCAGCGCATCTCCGTCGACCATACAATGCCGGAACAGGAATCTTAGGAGGAATCTCATGGCTATTTCCGCGGATCAGGTGAAGGAACTCAGGGAAAAAACGGGTGTCGGCTTCATGGAGTGCAAGAATGCGCTGCAGGAGGCGAACGGGGATATCGAGGAGGCGGTCACCATCCTGCGCAAGCGGGGGCTGGCCTCCCTGGCCAAAAAGTCGGGGCGTGAGACCAAGGAAGGCCTGATCGGTTCCTATGTCCACAACGGCAAGATCGGAGTCATGGTCGAGGTGAACTGCGAGACCGATTTCGTCGCGCGCAATCCCGATTTCCAGTCCCTGGTGAGGGATATCGCCATGCACATCGCCGCCAGCGACCCGCGCTTCGTCTCCAAGGACGAGGTGACCGAGGACGTGCTGGCCAAGGAACGGGAGATCTACCGGGAACAGGCCCGGTCCACCGGCAAGCCCGATAACGTGCTGGACAAGATCGTGGAGGGGCGGATCGGCAAGTACTACGCCGAGGCCTGCCTGCTGGAGCAGCCGTTCGTGAAAGACCCCGCCGTGAGCGTGCGGGACCATGTCGCCGCCCATATCCAGAAGATCGGCGAAAATATCCAGGTGCGGCGCTTCGTGCGTTACAAACTCGGAGAATAGCCGGGTTGTCCCCTCCGGGCCGTCGGGGTATGGCGAAACACCCCGGCGCCCGATGTCACGCGGGGCCCGGCCGGGCCCCGGGCGCACGGCGGCGGCAGCGCCGTCCGGCGGATGGCGATTTGGCCAAAATAGCCTCCTTCTCCAGTCCCAATTAGCGTAAAATCACTCTGCGCGCCGCCGGCGGCCGGAGGTTTCCGGTCGTCCCCCCGCCATGTGCCGGGTCGGGGCCGCATCCAGACGACAACGGGCATCACCGGGCGGGAGGGCCAATGGGAGCGAAGGTTCCGGGAGACAAACCAAAATTCGGGAGGGTTCTGCTCAAGCTCAGCGGGGAAGCGCTCATGGGGTCCCAGGGCTTCGGGGTCGATCCCGCCATGGCTTCCAGGATCGCGGAGGAGATCGCGGAGCTTCACGCCATCGGCGTCGAGGTCGCCGCAACCGTGGGAGGGGGGAACATAGTCCGGGGGATCTCGGTCAGCGCGGCCGGCATGGACCGGGTCAGCGGCGATTACATGGGGATGCTGGCGACCGTCATCAACGCGCTGGCCCTGCAGAACGCGCTCGAAAAGCTGGGCGTCTATACCCGGGTGCAGTCCGCCATCGAGATGAAGGAGGTCGCGGAGCCCTTCATCCGCAGGCGCGCCATACGCCATCTGGAAAAGGGGCGGGTGGTCATCTTCGCGGCCGGGACCGGCCTCCCCTACTTCTCCACCGATACCGCTGCCGCCCTGCGCGCCATGGAGATCGCCGCGGAAGTGATCCTCAAGGCTACCAAGGTCGACGGCATTTACGATTCGGATCCCATGAAAAACCCCTCCGCCGTGCTCCTGCGCTCCCTGACCTACCGGGAAGTCCTGGAAAAGGACCTGAGGGTGATGGATACGACGGCCGTGACCCTCTGCATGGAGAACAAGCTGCCGATCGCGGTGTTCAACCTTCTCCGCCGCGGGAACATCCTGGACGTGGTGATGGGGAAGAGCGTCGGTTCCCTGATTCGGGTTGAGGCGCCCTGACCGGCATATCGAGGCCCAGCGAAAGGAGAGAACAACGGTATGGTTCGACAGATACTTGATGCTGCCAGGAAAGGCATGGAAAAGTGCATTGAAGACCTCGAGCGGAATCTGGCCACGATCCGGACGGGGAGGGCTTCCGTCGGGATCCTCGACGGCGTTCAGGCCAACTACTACGGCACCCCGACGCCGCTCTCCCAGATGGCTTCGCTCTCCACCCCGGACCCGAGCCTGATCGTGATCCAGCCCTGGGACACCTCGACGATCGCCGCCATCGAGAAGGCGATCCTGACCTCCGACCTGGGACTGAATCCCACCAACGACGGAAAGGTGGTCCGGCTGCCGATCCCGCCGCTCACCCAGGAGAGGCGCAAGCAGCTGGCCAAGAACGTCGGGCAGATCGGCGAGCAGCACCGCGTCGCGGTGCGCCTGGTGCGGCAGCAGGCGAACGACCAGGTCAAGAGCCATCTCAAGGAAAAGAAGATATCCGAAGACGAGGAGAAGGACGCCCTGAAAAAGGTGCAGGAACTGACCAACCAGTACATCGAGAAGGTCGGGGAACTGCAGAAGCGGAAGGAGTCCGAAATACTCGAAATCTGATGCCCGGCCATGCGTCCGGCGCGGGCCCGCGCGCGGAGCGCGGGGCGGATCCGCAGGCGCGATCCCCCGGCTTGTGCGGGGGCCCGGGTTTCAGTAACATGACGCATTCACAACGGGGTTAGCGAATGATTTCTGCGACACAGATCAAGCGGGGCATGGCCATCAAACTGAACGGGGAACTGTACCGGGTCTTTTCCTTCCAGCACATCACGCCCGGGAACTGGCGCGGCATGGTGCAGACGAAGCTGAAATCGCTCAAATCGGGATCGATCATCGAGCACCGCTTCCGGTCCGAGGACCGTGTGGAACAGGCCTACCTGGAAACCCACGAGGTGGAGTTCCTCTACTCGGACGGGTCGGACTACTATTTCATGAACACCGAGTCCTTCGAACAGTTCCACCTTTCATCGGACTGGCTCGAGGACGCCATCCCCTACATGACCCCGAACATCAAGCTCAAGATCGAATACTGCGAGGGGAAGCCGATCGGGGTGGAACTCCCCGCGAGCGTCGAGCTCCGGGTGACGTCGACCGAACCGGGGCTGCGGGGGGCGACGGTGAGCAACGTCAACAAGCCGGCCACGCTGGAGACGGGGCTCGTGATCCTGGTGCCCCCTTTCGTCAACGAAGGGGAGCTGATCCGGGTGGATACGAGCGAGGGGAAATACCAGGAACGGGTCAAATCGTAACCGCGGTCTTTGTGGTGGAGCCGATCGATGAAGGAACTTACGACTAGTCTTCGCCTCTCGCCGAGCGAAATCCCCAACCGCATCTACGGGGTGGAGAACTGGGGCGGGGGATACTTCGGCGTCAGCGAGCAGGGGGCCCTCACCGTTCACCCGACCCGCAACCCCCTGATGGGGGTCGAAGTGATCGGACTCGTCCAGACGCTGCTCCAGCGGAAGGTGAAACCCCCCTTTCTCCTCCGTTTCCCCCAGATCCTGGACACGCAGATCCGGGAACTGCACGAGGCGTTCCGCAACTCGATCGCCGAATACAACTACGGGGCTCGGCACCGGGGCGTTTTCCCCATGAAGGTGAACCAGAACCGGAGCGTCGTGGAGCGCCTGATGGCCGCCGCCCACCGCTACGAATACGGGCTCGAGGTCGGCACCAAGGCCGAGCTGGCCGCCGCGCTAACCCTTTCGATCCACCCGAACGCGCTGATGGTGTGCAACGGCATCAAGGACCGCAGGTACCTGGAATGGGCCATGCAATCGTCCCGGATCGGCAAGAACCCGGTGCTGGTGATCGAGGAGGTGTCCGACCTGCAGAAGATCTCCGAGGTGTCGGCCGCCCTGGGGATCGATCCCAGCCTGGGGTTCCGGGTGCGGGTCTTCTCCCGGGGCGCGGGCAAGTGGGAGGAGTCGGGGGGGGAGACCTCCAAGTTCGGCATCAACACCATCCAGCTGCTCGATTGCCTGAAAACGGTCTCCGACCGGGGGTGGACCCGGCAGCTGAAGATGCTCCATTTTCACATCGGGTCCCAGATCACCGATATCCGCCGGATCAAGAACGCGATCAAGGAGGCGGCGCGGGTTTACGCCAAGGTGCGCAAGATGGGGTTCCCGGTCGAATATCTCAACGTGGGCGGGGGGCTCGGCGTCGATTACGACGGGAGCCGCACGGCCTCGGACTGCAGCGTCAACTACAGCATGCAGGAGTTCGCCAACGACATCGTCTACACCATCAACGAAATCTGCCTGTCGGAAAACGTGCCCCCGCCGACGATCGTGACGGAGAGCGGCCGGGCGGTCGCCGCGCATCACGCCCTGTTCATCATGAACGTCATCCGGACTCTGAACCCCGGCCTGGGGGGGTCGGAGGTCGATCCCGCGAAGGTCGATTCCGAGGTCGTGCAGGAGATGATGGACCTCTACACCGAAATCACCCCCAAGAACTTCCGGGAGTATTACCACGACGCGCTGCAGCACCGGGAGGAGCTCCAGTCCCTGTTCAACCTCGGCTACCTGAACCTCCAGAACCGGGCCCAGGGGGAATGGCTTTTCTGGGAGATCTGCCGCAAGGCGATCAAGTTCTCCCGTTCCATGAAGGAGCGCCCGGAGGAGTTCATCGACCTGGAGAACATCCTGGCCAGCAAGTACATCTGCAACTTCTCGGTCTTCCAGTCCACCCCGGACAGCTGGGCGCTCGACCAGCTGTTCCCCATCATCCCGGTCACGCGCCTGACGGAGGAGCCGACGGTGCGCGCCACGCTCTGCGACATCACCTGCGACTCGGACGGGCAGATCGACAAGTTCGTCGACCTGCGCGACGTGAAGCAGGCGCTCGAGCTGCACCGCGTCAACGCGGACCCCTATTTCCTGGCCATCTTCCTCGTCGGCGCCTACCAGGAATCGCTGGGGATGAACCACAACCTGCTGGGGTCGGTCAACGAGGCGCACTTTCTCGTGGATGACGCCGGGAGGCCCCATCTCGACAGGGTGATCCGGGGCGAATCGCTCGGGCAGGTGCTGGAGACCGCCGGGTACCAGGCGCGCGACCTGGTGGAAAACCTCAAGCAGATGGCCCAGAGCGCCGAAGCGCAGAAGAAGATCACCGCCGAGGAGCGGGAGTCCTTCTGCGCCTCCTACGAATCGGCGCTGGCAGGTTATACCTACCTGGAAGACTAGGAGCGGATTCTCTTCCGGAAAGCGGCCAGGGCCTTGCGCACGGCGGCCGGGGCGGTTCCGCCCGGTTCCTCCCTGCGCGAGATCGTGCGCTCGAGGCCGAGCGCCTCGTGGACCCCTTCCTCGAAAAGGGGGGAGAAGGCCTGGTACTCCCTCAGGGGGAGCTGCTCCAGGGGGAGCCCGAGTTCCGAAGCCCGCATGACGATCTTCCCCACCAGGTCGTGGGCCTCCCTGAAGGGGAGGCCTTTCGCGACCAGGTAGTCCGCCAGTTCGGTCGCGTTCAGATATCCGCGCGCGGCCGCCTCCCGCATCCGCTCCGGCCGCAGGCGGATCTTTTCCAGCACCCTCCGGACCATCCGGACGCAGGCGTCGACGGTCCGGACGGTGTCGAACACCCCCTCCTTGTCCTCCTGCAGGTCCTTGTTGTAGGTCATGGGCAGGCCCTTCAATACGGTGAGCATGGCCGCCAGGTGGCCGAACACGCGCCCCGTCTTCCCGCGCACGAGCTCCAGCGCGTCGGGGTTCTTCTTCTGCGGCATCAGGCTGCTGCCCGAGGAGACGCTGTCGTCCATTTCGACGAAGGCGAACTCCGAGGAATTGTAGAGGATCAGGTCCTCGGCCAGCCGGCTGAGGTGCACCATCAGGGCGGCGGCGAAGAAGAGGAAATCGAGCACGAAATCACGGTCGGACACCGCGTCCATGCTGTTGGGCGCCGCGGAGGCGAAGCCGAGATCGGCGGCGAGCGCGCCGCGGTCGACCGGGTAGACCGTGCCGGAAAGGGCGCCCGAGCCCAGGGGGCTCACGTCGATGCGCCGGAGCGAGTCCCGGAGCCGGTCGCGGTCGCGCAGGAACATCTCGCCGTAGGCCAGGACGTGGTGGGAAAAAAGCACCGGCTGCGCCCGCTGCAGGTGGGTGTACCCCGGGGTGACCGCCTGCGGGTAGCGGGCGGCGAGATCCGCCACGGACCCGAGCAGGAGGTCGAGCTCCCGGGCGATCCCGGCCTCTTTCCGTTTCAGGTAGAGGCGGAGGTCGGTGGCCACCTGGTCGTTCCGGCTCCGCCCGGTGTGGAGCTTCAGGGCCAGGGCCCCGGCATGGGCGTGGAGCGCCTGCTCCACGTAGCTGTGCACGTCCTCCGCCCCGCTCCGGAGCACGGCTTCGGGGTCCCGCTCCGCGTCCTTCCGGACCGCGCGGAGCCCTTTCTCGACGCGCGCGCGCTCGGCCGGCGTGAAAATGCCGGCGCGCTCGAGGGCGCGGGCATAGGCGAGACTCCCCTCGATGTCCGCTTCGAGCAGCTCCCGGTCGAAGGGGAGGGAATCGTTGAACTGTGCAAAGAGCGGGTCTTCATCCGAGGAAAAACGTCCTCCCCACAGCTTCTTTCTGGCCACGTGCACCTCCATGTCAGTGCGATTTTCTCAGATCGGGGGGCTGGGGACAATGCCGATTGCGCCGTCAGTCCCCGCCTTCGGGGGAGGGACCGGTCCCCGTCCCGAGCTTGCGCAGCTTTTCGACGAAGGTGGTCCGTTTCAGGTGCAGGAGCGAGGCCGCCCTCTTCTTGTTCCCCCGGGTCGCCTCGAGGCTCCGGAGGATGAGGCGCTTCTCCAGGTCCGATATCACGGCGTTGAAGTGGACGCCGTCCTCGGGGATCTCGATCTCACCCCGGTCCGGGTCGGGACCCGTCCGCCGGGCGACGGCGGGAAAATCCCCCGGGTCGAGCAGCGGGCGCTCCGCGGAGAGGGAAACCGCTGTTTCCACGGCATTTTCGAGCTGGCGCACGTTTCCGGGCCAGTCGTGGGCCACGAGGAGGCGCAACGCGTCATGGGACACCTGTTTGGGAGGCAGGGACCGGTCGGCGCAGAACTTCCGGACGAAATGGGCGGCGAGCAGCGGGATGTCTTCCCTGCGCCTCCTCAGCGGGGGGACGCGGATGGGGATCACGCCCAGCCGGTCGTAGAGATCGCTTCGGAATCCCCCCTGCTGAACGGCGGAGGCGAGGTCGGTGCTGGAGGTGGCGATGATCAGCTCGAACTCCCGCTCCCCGAGCGCGCGGAGCAGCTCGAGCTGCAGGTCGATCGGCACTCTGGAGACCTCGTCCAGGAAGAGGGTCCCGTGCCGGGCCTCCGAAAGCCGGCCGAAGAGCTCCTCTCCGAGCAATTGGGGGGGGGTGGCGCCGCAGCGGATCGGGACCAGCGGCTGGTCCTTCCGTGGGCTGTTGGAGTGGATGGCACGCGCGACCAGTTCCTTGCCGGTCCCCGGCTCCCCCTCGACGAGGACGGTACCGGTTTTCCGGGCGACCAGGCGGACCAGGTTGCAGACATCCTGCATCGGGGCGCTCCCGCCCACCAGGCCGGAAAACCGTTGCCTTTCTTCCAGTTCACCCCGCATCCGGAGGTTTTCCTGCTTCAACCGTGTTTCTTCGAGCCCCCGTTCCACCCGCAGGACCAGCTCGGCGGGCTGGAACGGCTTGGGGAGGAAGTCGCACGCCCCCCGGCGGACGGCGTCCACGGCCGAGGGGATGTCCGCGGGGTCGGTCAGGAGGAGGACGGCGGTCCCGGGGAAGAGCCGAAGTGCCTCATCGAAAAGGGTTTCTCCCCCCGCTCCGGGGCGACGGAGGCCGGTGACGATCGCGTCATAGGGGGATCGGCGGAGCATGGCCAGGGCCGTCCGGCCGTCGGCGGCCTCATCCACCGCATGCCCCGCGTCTCCCAGGGCGCTGCGAACCAGCTGGCGCATGGGACCCTCGTCATCGACGACCAGGATCCGGACGTCTCCGGGTTTCATGGCTCTCCCGTTCTGAACCGGGGCCATGATATCAGCTTTTCGGCAAAATCGTCAAAATAATGACACCCAAAGTGCTGATTCCCGCGCGGAAAATGGACATTTCCGCGCGCAACGGGGTCTTCCGGCCTCGCGAGGCGGCTCCCCGCCCCGGGGTGCGGTGCCGTCAGCCGCAAAATCTTTCCGGGGCGCAGATGCGATTCAGTCCAGTGTTCAAGCGGCCCGGAACCGGTTGCGCTCCCGCCCCGGCGGCGCCGCAAGGTGTCCGGGCCTCGAAAATCCCCGTTTGCGTTCGAATTGGAATGCGAATTGCAACGAAGACGGGCGTGATTCAGGAAATGCACGGGAGATCCGAAAAGCCGATGCGCGCTGCAAAAAAAACAATGCGTTACCGTTGCTTCAAAGGCCTCGTCAAACTCCACTTGGTGAGCCAATCCGGGGTGCCGGGAACAACGCGGGCCGCGGCGCAGCCCATGCCTGCCGCCACCGCAAGCCTCCCCGCATGCCTGAATCACGGATTTTCCGGCCGGCCGGTTTCGGCCGGCCTCCTGCAGCCGCCGCGCTTTTCGGTGTTCCCGTCACCCCGCTTGAGGAGCTGTTCATGACACCCCCCGATCGGTTGAGCCCGCACAATTGCGGCCGGACGGCTGCGGTACGGGGCCTGGCGGCGCCCGGGGGGCGGACGCCCCGCGTGATCGCGGTGACCAGCGGGAAGGGGGGGGTCGGGAAGACCAATATCGTCGCCAACCTATCGGTGAGCCTGGCGGAACTGGACCGCAAGGTCATCGCCCTGGACGGCGACTTCGGACTGGCAAACCTGGACATCCTCTTCGGCATCGCGCCGCGGTACCACCTGGGCCACGTGCTCTGCGGCGACCGGACCATGGGCGACATCTGCGTCCAGGGACCGGCGGGGGTCCGGATCATTCCCTCGGGGAGCGGGCTGCAGCGCATGGCGGAACTGACGCGCGCCCAGAGGAGCCGGCTGGCCGGGGAATTCGCCCGGATCGACGCGGACACCGATTACGTCATCATCGACACCGCGGCGGGGATTTCGCGCAACGTGATCCAGTTCCTGCTCCTGGCGGGCGAGGTCATCGTCGTCAGCACCCCGGAACCCGCGGCCATCGTCGACGCCTACGCCGTCATCAAGATCGTCCTGGCGGAGGCTCCGGACAAGAATATCCAGGTCGTCGTCAACTGCGCGGAATCCGCCTCCGATGCCCGGGAGGTATTCGGCCAGATCGACTCGGTGGTCCGGCGCTTTCTCGACCGCGGAATCGAATACCTCGGGCATATCGAGCGCGACCCCCGCGTGCCCGAGGCGGTGCGCGCCCAGGTCCCGGTGGCGCACCGGTTCCCCGACTCCCCCGCCGGCCGCTGCTTCCGTCTCCTGGCGCACCGGCTGACGCAGCGGGAGGGGGAGATCCGTTCATCCGAACTTTTGCTTTGGGAAACACTGCTCAACGACTGGGTCAACTGATTTCGAATAGCCTGCGGGCCGGCCACGCTTTCTCGAACCCGGCGCCGCCACGAGGATACGACGATGCAGAACGCGGCACAGCAGACAAAGAGCTTCGAATCGATCGATCAGACCGGCGCCGAGCGCGACGCCCTGATCCTCGAACACCTCCCCCAGATCAAGTACATCGCCCAGCGGATATCGACCAAGCTCCCCTCCCACGTCGAACTGAACGACCTGGTGAGCGCCGGGATCCTCGGGCTGCTCGACGCCATCGAGAAATTCGACCGCAGCCGCGGGGTCAAGTTCAAGACCTACGCCGAACTGCGCATCAAGGGGGCGATCCTGGACAGCCTCCGGAACCTGGACTGGGCGCCGCGCTCACTGCGCAAGAAGAGCAAGGACCTCGAGCGGGTCCACCGCGAACTGGAGCAGCGGCTCGGCCGGCCGGCGACCGAAAAGGAAATCTGCGACGAGATGGAGATCACGCTCGATGAGTTCTACGAGCTGGTGGACCAGATCAAGGGGCTGAACCTCGGCAGCTTCCACGAACTCGCCGGGCAGGACGACGACAGGAACAGCGACCCCCTGGTCAAGTACGTGCCTGACGCCCCCCAGATGGACCCCTTCTTCGTCTGCCACAAATCGGAGATCCAGGAGATCCTCGCCACCACCATCGACACCCTGCCCAAGAAGGAACGGCTGGTGGTATCCCTCTACTATTTCGACGAACTGACCATGAAGGAGATCGGGAAGGTGCTGGGGGTGAACGAGTCGCGGGTGTCGCAGCTGCACACCAAGGCGATGCTGCGGCTGCGCACCAAGCTCCGCCGGGTCAACGAATAGGCCGGTCGCGAATCCCCTCGAGGGGGGGCGCCATGGAGATCGAGCGCACGGAACCCCGGGCCGGCCCGGACGCCCGGAGGATGAAGCGGGCGGGCACCACCGCCCGCAGCCCCGACCTGGCGAGGCTGGAAGGACTCGCCCGCTCGGTCCCCGACATCCGGGAAGACCGGGTCGCGGAACTGCGCGAGCAGATCCGGAGCGGCGGCTACCACGTCGACTCGGATACAATCGCGGAAAAGATCATCGCCGACCACACCCCGGAAGAATCCGGCTAGGATCCCAATAGCGCCCGGGCCTTCACGAGGTCGCCGGTGCCGAAGCCTTCATCGAACCTTCCGTAGAGACGTTCGAGCCGGGCGCGCGCCCCGGCCTCCCCGTCCCGTTCCCTCATATAAACGGCGAGGCTCGTCGCCGCCCGCAGCTGGATCGAGAGGGCGCCCTGGTCATGGGCCGTGCGGATCGCCCGTTCGAAGCAGGCGGCCGGGTCCCGGTCCCCCCCCTCCCTGACGATGCGCCGCGCCAGCAGCTCCCCCCTGATCCGGTACAGTTCCGCGTCCTGGTGATGCGTCCCGGTCCGGCGCGCGATTTCCAGGGCGCGGTCGACCGCCTCGAGCCCCTCTCCCGCCTTGCCCGCCTCCAGGCAGGTTTCGGCGAAAACGGCGAGCAGCAGCGGGGCGAGGCCGAGGGCGCCGGCGGCCGCGGCCTCGCCGAACGCCCGGCGTGACTGTTCCAGGCCGTGGTGGACCTGCCCCAGCCGGGCCAGCGCCCATCCCCGGATGCTTTCCATCGGTGCCAGCCACGATTCCGCCAGGCGCCGCCCGCGCCCGAGCCTGAGAGACTCCTCGGCGCAGTCGAGGGCCGCCTGCGGCTCCCGGCGCTCCTTGTGAATCCACGCCTTGCAGAGACCGGCGAAGATGCCGATCCCCGCCTGCGGCTCCGTGCGCGCCCGGGAGAGAACCCCGGCGACCGCCTCGAGCGCCCTTTCGGGGAAGCCCAGGTGCCACTGCAGGAGGGCAAGCAGGGAGCGGCTGAGCGGGCTCCGGCTCCGCTCCAGGTGCGAGAGGGCCGCGGTGAATTCGCCTTGATCGAAGAGGCTCGACCCGAGCGCGTGGCGGGCGCGGTCGAGGAGGGAGGCGTTTCCCCCGGCTCCGGCGAGACCCATCAGGCGTCCCGCCAGCTCGTGCGCCTGTCCCGGTTCGGCCCGCACCCGGTGATACCACCAGAGGCCGTAGAGCGAGCGGGAGAGGAGCTCCCCCTGCCGCGCCCCCCGGTCCGGGCGCCACCCGGAATGGATTTCGCGCGCCCGCTCGAAGGAGCGGCGCACCTCCTCCTCCCCGGCGCCGCGGGTGATCCACAGCCCTTCCCCCAGGGCGTTACGGAGGCGCGCCTCGTGCTCGGCGCGGCGGGGGGCGGCGACGGCCGCCAGCAGCTCGAGGCCGCGCCCGGCCGCCTCGAGGGCCTCGCGCCCGGCCAGACGGGCGAGGGCGCTTTCGGCCGCCTCGGCGTAAAATGGGAGGGCGCGCCCCGGTTCCCCCGCGCGGTCGTAATGGCGCGCCAGCGGCGCGGCCGGGTTCCCGTCACCGTCCGGGCGGGAGCGTTCGAGGTGTCGGGCCGCCCTCAGGTGATACAGCGCGCGCGTCTCGCCGGGCAGGAGCCGGTAGCAGACGTCGCGCCGGAGGGTGTTCGTGAACCGGAAGCGGCCGTTTCCGCCCGTGCCGTCCGGCGCGGGAGCCGACAGGAAATCCCCCCGCGCGGCGAGGTCCCGGAGCCGGGATTCGATCCTCCCCGGCTTCTTGCGCAGCATGGCCGCCACGGCGGAGGCCGAGAACGCCTCCCCCTCGACGCTCGCGGCCCCGAGCAACCCCCGCTCCTCCATCGTGCAGCGGTCGAGCCATCGCTCGATGACCTGACCGGCGGTCGGGGGGACGAGACGCGCCGCCTCCTCGAGCGGAACACCGAGTCTCCAATGGCCGTCCTGCTGCCGGGCGAGGCCGCGCTCGCACATCCCCTCCAGCACCTTGACCAGGAACAGGGGATGGCCGCCGGTGCGCCGGGCCAGGCAGGGGGCCGTTTCTTCGGGGAAGCGGTGCCCGGGGAAGCGGCGCGCCAGGTAATCGGCCATATCCGCCTCCCCCAGGGGGCCGAGACCGATGCTCACGCACTGCCGGTGCGCCTGCAGCTCGTGGAGGATCTCCCCGAGGGGATGGCCGTCGGCGGCCTCGCCCGTACGGTAGGTGCCCACGAGCAGGAGCCGGGCCGGGCCGCGGCGCTGGGCCCAGTAGGAGACGAGGTCGAGCGTGGCGCTGTCGCTCCAGTGCAGGTCCTCCAGCACCAGGATGAGCGACCGGTCGGCCGTCAGCGCCTCCAGCGCCTCGGCCATTTCGCGCAGCATCCGCTGGCGCGAGGCGTCGATCGTCGCCCGCCGCACCCTTGCGAGATCGGCCGCGGGGATGAGCGCAGGCATCTGGGCGAGCCAGAGCGGCGCGTGGCGGCGCAGGACGGGCAGGACCGCGCGCCTGTGGCCTGAGGCGCCCAGGGCGGTGACCGCCTCGAGCACCGGCATGTAGGCCTCCCCGGCGCCGAGGGAGCGGAGGCACTGGCCCCGCGCCACCACCGGCCGGAGGGCGCGCTGTCTGCCCGCGACGGCGGGGCGGACGCTGTCGACGAAAGCGTCGACGAGGCTCGTTTTCCCCATCCCCCGGGCCCCGCCGACGAAGACCACCTGCCGCCTGCCCGCCGTGGCCTCGGCCAGCGCGCGGTGGAGCGTGGCAAGCTCGGCCCCCCGCCCCACGAAAGCGTCCTCCGCCCTCCTGGTTTCGGCCGCGGCCGCCGGGGCGGCTTCCGCCGCCGGGACGGCGGGCGCCCGGTCGCGTCCGCCCGCCCCGATCTTGCGCAGACTCCCGACCCTGGCGGTCCGGCCGATGAAACGGTACCCCCGCCGGTGCACCGTCTCGACGAAGCGGGGGGCCTCGGCGCTGTCGTCCAGGGCGCGGCGGATCTCGGCCACGCAGTGCTTGAGCGCCTCGTCCCCGACGTTGCACTCCCCCCAGACGGCGTTGAGCAGGTCGGTCTTCGTAACCAGCGCCCCCGGCCGCAGCGCCAGGTGGCGGAGCAGGGCGAAGGTCTTCGGCCGCAACCGCACCTTTTCCTCCCCCTTCCAGAGCAGCTCGTTGGCGGGATCGAGGGTGAAGGGGTCGAACTGGATCGGCCGGTTATCGATCATGGCGCGGACACCGGAAATCGATCAATGCCAGGAAAATGTAAATTACACCGAAATTACACTACAGTTACATGATTTATCAAAGCTACTAATGCTATCAAATAGGCATTGTACTGAGTGCAGTTTGCTGGTTCGTCCTTCTTGGCTATTGGTAGCGCAGCACTTTTCGGGCGCAAGGGAACAGTGTATCTCAAGCCCATGATAGCGGTCTATCATTTTCGCCCTTGCCGCCAACAGCTTCTCCCGGCGAATCCACATCCTGCAATCGAGCAGCAACCGAGCCGCAGCACGGGGCTCCTCCCTGTGCTTTATCGGCCGGGGGGCCAAACCAAAGGAGATATTCTATGAACGGGACACGGAAAAGATTCAACATGGCCGGCCGGCTGGCCCTGGCCGCCATGATTGTGACGCTTTCCTTCACAACGATGGTCTTCGCCGAAGGGGGCGGGCGGTACGAGGTCAACCCCTGGTCCTTCGGCGTGATGGCGGACACCCAGTGGACCGTGGACGAAGACCCTTCGGGCGAGAACCCGGAGTACGTCAGCGCGGCCCTGGCGCGGACTTTCCAGCAGCAGTTCATCAACGCCGGAGTCAAATTGGTCGTCCAGGTGGGGGATCTGACCGACCGGGCCGGGGACGAGGGGTTTGTGGCCCGCGCCGCGGCGGCGCAGCCCCTGCTGGACGCCGGGATCGGGTTCTTCCCCCTGCGCGGCAACCACGAAACCTATGGCTATCTGTATGGCCGTGACCCCGACTGGAACGTCAACGTTCCGGGATGGAGGGCCGCCTTCCCCCAGACCCAGGGGATGGGGACCGTCTACGGCGCCACCAATTTCAGCGCCCCCGACATCGACGACCTGGCCGGGCTCAGCTACTCCTTCGATTACGCGAACCAGACCGGGAGCGCACGGTTCGTCATCGTCGATGTGGAAGCCACGAGATTCATTGAGAGTCAAATCCTGTCAGATCCATCGGTCGACCCGATATATGGCGCCAACGACAACGCCTGGTACTATCTGGGTTGGATCGTGTACCAGTGGAAAGAGGAGTTCGGGACCACATTCGAGCCCGGGACATGGTTCCGCATCAGCAGCTCGGGCAGCGCGTCGACCAATTTTTACGGATTTGAAAACTACTGGCCATTTGCCGACTATATCGCCAAAGCAAAATACGACATCTCCGGAACCGAATACTGGCCCGGGATGCAGCAGGAGTGGATCGCCGAGCGGCTCGACAAGAGCACGCGCGGGACGGAGCACGCCTTCGTATTTTCCCACCGCGGCCTGATGGGGGCCAACCACGCCGACGGCTTCTTCGGGAGTTCCCCGGCTTCGAAAGCCGCCACCCAGACGCCGTTCTACCAGAGCCTGATGGAAAACGGGGTGCGCTACATGCTTTCGGGCCATGACCACCTGCACAACCGCGCGCTGGTGACCGACCCCACCGGCCAGTTCCAGGTGCAGCAGATCATCCACATGGCCGGCAGCACCAAATTCTACGCCGCCGCCGCGCTGGACGGCTTCAGCGGGGCGAAACCCCGGGAAACCCAGATTTCCCAGGAGCTTTTCAACGTGGGGTACTATGTCTACAAGATCGACGGCCCGCGCGTGACGGCCACCTACTATGGCGACCGCGTCAACGACTACCAGGATAACGAAGAATATCCTGATGGAGATGATTCCATCAACGGCAAGCTCTACCTGCCGCCCCTGGATTTCATCGAGAAGGAAAGCTACGGATACAGCACCAACGGGCGGCAGTTCCTGGTCGCCCAGGGCGGCTCCTATGCCGCGGTCGAGGACACCTTCGGAAAGACCAGGGCGCGGATCCTCGCGGGCAAGAACAACAGCACCAGCACCGACTCCACTCCGGAATCGATCGACGACAACGACACCCCGGACGACCCGAGCGACGATGTCGTCCTGAGCGCGCCGCGGCCGCTCAACAAGGTGGTCAACACCGGCTGGGTGCCCAATCCCGATCCGTACACCCTCAAGAGCGACATCTTCTCCCTGTGGGGGATGTCGGAGCTGGGCGCCGGGGGGATGACCGACCCCTACGTCCTTTCGATGTCGGTCGATTTCAAGAGGATGAACGGGCTCGGATACGGCGGGATCGGTATCGCCACCTTCGTCGACGGGGAGTGGGTCACCGCGGTGAGGGAGAATTTCGGCGGAACCCCGAAGTTCGTGGTGGGACCCTACAAGCCGAAGTACGGCCTCGGGACCTACGGAGTGGACCCGGCCACGAAGACGGCCTGGGCCGTGCTCAACTACAACGCCGATTTCGCGGTGGCCATGGATGTCGAGCCCGTGCCCGGCAAGGCCAACGGAAACACGGTGAAGAACGGGAACGGCCCCAAGAAGTAAAGGGCCGGCCCGTCAGGTGTTTGTGAATGGGACTTGAAGCAGGGGGGCCCTGTCCCCTTGCCGGAGAAGGTCGGGGGGAGCCGAGGTCGGCTTTGGACGACATATCGACTCCCCCCGATGCTTTTTGTGACATGAAGAATCGAATGCTGTGGGTGGTTTTTGCCCTGGCCTGCCTGGTCGGGGTGAATGCGTGCAATTTTTTTAAGAGTTATTCCCAGTCCTACGTCATTCTGCTGGGCACCCGGCAGGTCGGAAAGGAAGTCGTATCGGAAAAAACCGACCTGAGGGGGAACAGGGTGTGCCTGTCCGAGCAGGAGATGACGCCCCCGAATTCGAGTGAAAAACGGGTGATCCGGACGCGGATGGTGATTCCGAAAGAGGGGCGTTTTCCCGTCTCCTATGCTCAGGAGTCCGGCGAGGACAATTCGTACGAGATGAAACTGGAAGGGGAGCAGATCCTCAGGACGGGAGGGGGCGCCGGGGAATCCAGGACCCCCTTTCTGCCCGACATGCTCCTGCTCAACCCGACGGCTTTTCATACCCTCGACTACTGGATCCGGCATTACGACCTCCGAAAGGGGGGGCAGCAGTTCTTCCGGACCTATCTCCTCCCGGGCGGCGCCGTGGAACGGGTTTCGGTGTTCCCCCTTGACGCCGACATGGTCGAGAGCGGCGGAAAAAAGATAGAGCTGAAAAACTACCGGATCGAATTCGAGGACGGCCTGACGCTGCTCGTCTGGGTCGACGGGGACGCGCGCCTCTGCCGCGCCCTCATGGAGGGGTCCAACCTGGACGTGATCCGTTCCGATTTCTATGAGGCGGCCCTGGCCGCCAGGGACCGGTAGGAGAAGGAAAAGGCCTGCGGCGATTCTCCGGGATCAGTTGGACAGCATGCGCAGGTTCAGGACCCGCTGCCGGCCGGAGTTGTCGACGAGGATGATTTTCTTCAGCTCGGGGAATTTCCGCTGGATGAAGTCCAGGTAGAGCCTCTGCCTGGTCACCGTTTTGGCCTTGCGGTATTCGTCATACTGCTTCTTGAAGCGGTCGGCGTCCCCCTCGGCCCGGCTGACGACGTCGAACTTGTAGGCCTCGGCCTCCTCCAGGATCCGGCTCGCCTCCCCCTTGGCCCTGGGGAGGTTTTCATTGGCGTAGGACTCGGCGTTGTTCACCACCTCCCGCTGCTGGATCTGGGCGTTGATGACGCGCTCGAAGAAGGTGCGGACCCCGCGGTGGGGGGAGACGTCGCCGATCTCGATGGCGCCGACCCCCAGGCCGGTGTCGTGCAGGTCGAGCCGCTTCTGGATTTCCTCCTTCAGGTAGACCTCCACGCTCTTTTTGCCCACCGTGAGGATGTCGTCCACCGTTTTGGTGGCCAGGCTCTGGACGGCGGCGGCCGAGGCGATGTGCCTGAGGTAGTCCTCGCCGCTGTTGAGGATGAAGAGGTACTTGACCGGTTCCACGATGTTGTAGCGGATCAGGAAGTCGATGAAGACGATGTTGTTGTCCCCGGTGATGCAGTAGGCCGAGAGGGGCTGCGTCGCCTGGGGGCGGGCGGCGGCCGGACTCTGCTTGAGGGACAGGTCGGTGATTTCCAGGGTGTGCGTCGTCCTGACCGGCACCTTGGTGACCCTGTCGACGGGCCAGGGGATCCGGTAATGGGCGCCGGGCCCCACGCTGCCGTCGATCACCTTCCCGAAGCGCTGCACCACCCCGATCTCGCTTTCCGAAATCTTGTAAAACCCCGAGCCGAGGTAGATGACGGCCAGCAGGGCGCCTATCCCCAGGGCGTAATGGCGCAGCAGCGCACGTGCCGTCGATTCCAGGTGCTGGAGCGTCGTCTTTTCCATGGGTGCGCTCATCCGGTCAGCGGACCAGCTTTCTCGAGTTCAGGTATTCGAAGAGCTCGGAATCGGTCGAAAGAACCAGGGTGGTGTTCTTGTCCATGATCTCGGAATAGACCTGCAGCGATTTCGTGAACTTGAAGAACTCCGGGTCCTTGCTGTAGGCGTCGGCGTAGATCTTCAGCGCCTGCCGGTCCCCCTCCCCCCGGATCTCCTCCGCCTCCTTGTAGGCCGTGGCCAGCACCTCCTTGACCTCCCGGTCGGTGTTGGCCCGGATCCTGGTCGCCTCCTCCTCCCCTTCGGCGATGTACTTCACCGCCTCCTTGGTTCTTTCCGCCTTCATCCTCTGGTAGACCGCGTTGCTGACGAGGGCGGGGTAGAGGATCTTCTTCATGCCGACCTCGGTGATCTCGATCCCGTACTTCTGCCGCGCGCGCGTGTCCGACTCCGCCTGCAGGCGGCTGTAGATTTCCCCCAGTTTGACCTGTTCGGGCACGGTGTTGATGATCTTGTCGATCTCGTAGTCGCTGACGATGATGCCGAGCTGGGAATTCACCATGTCCCCCAGCTTCAGCCGGGCGTTGTCGACGTTGTTGAGCGACTGGAAGAAGAGCTTCGGGTCGTGCAGTTTCCAGGCCACGTAACAGGTGGCGACGATCGGATTCTTGTCCTTCAGCAGCAGCTGCAGGGTCTGGGCTTCGAAACAGTTGATCCGCTTGTCGAACGCGTTCACCTTCTGCCAGGGCCACTTGGCATAGAGTCCGGCCGCCTCCAGGTTCCTGACCGGCTTCCCCCACTGGGTGAGGATGACGCTCGTCCCCTCGTTGACGGTGAAGAACGACCCGTAGGCGAAAAGGGCGGCCAGCAGCAACGCTATGAGAACGATGATGTTTCTTTTCATGCCTGTCTTGACCTCATTCCTCTGTGCCGCCCGGTCCGGGAAGGGGGGCGGCGGCCCCCGAAGTCAGGTAGAGATCCAGCTCCCCGGTACGGGGGTCCACGAGGATCTTTTCCCGCTCCCCGAGGGCGGTCACGATGCTGGTGAAATAGAGCACCTGGCGGATGACGGGCTTGTGGCTGCGGTAGGCGCTCCACTTCGCCCTGAAGCCGGCCACCGCGGCCTGCGACTTGAGCACCTCTTCCTGGACGTAGGCCCGGGCGTCGCTGACGTTGGTGTAGGCCTCCCCCCGGGAGGCGGGGATTTCGGTGTTCCGGTATTCCAGGGCGAGGTTGATCGTTTCCTCCTTCTTCTGGTAGGAGGCGATCACGTTTTCAAAGGAGTCGGAGATCATGACCGGCGGGTGAATGTCCTTGACGTTGACCGCGACCACCTCGATTCCGGTATCGAGAGCGTCGAGTCTCTGCTGCAGGGCGGTGGCCACGGCCGATTCCATTTCCCGGCGGTAGGTGATGGCGATGTCGTAGAAGGGCTTGGCGGTGAAGAGATCCTGCAGGATCTTGTAGGAGATGTTTTCCATCAGCACCGTCGGATTCTCGATGTTGTAGAAATAGGCGTACAGGTTCCGGATCCGGTAGTGGAGGGTGATGTAGGGGTTGAGGAAGTTGTTGTCGCCCGAGAGGAAGTGGACCTCCTCGCCGTGCTCGTTTCCCCAGATCAGGGGCCGCTCTTCCTCCTGGGACACGTTCCCGAGGAACAGCTCCTGGATCCGGCCGGTCTGGACCACCCGGACCCGGTCGATGGGCCGCGGCAGCTTGAAATGGAGGCCCGGCCCGAGCGGCTCCGTCGTCCGGGGTTTTCCGAACCGTTCGACGACGGCCTGCTCGTCCATCTCGAGCTGGAAGCGCATGTCGTACAGGAGGGCCAGCAGGGCGGCGCCGGCGAGGGCGTAGCCTGAGTACCGGAGCGACAGGCGGGCGTACCGGACCAGGGTCGACCTGAGGATGTCGACGCTGTATTTCCGGTCGATCCACCGGAAGAGGCGGAGATAGGTCTCTTTTTCGAACCCGATGCCCAGGATCTCGAGGAAGCGGTAGCGCATCCGGAAGTCCCGGCGCTTCCCGTAGAGGTGGGCGAAGACGTTGAAGAGGATTTCCACCCCGAAAGAGAGGATCAGCAGCGCGATGGCGAGGCTCACCCAGCGGTCGATGTTGATGCCGAAATGGTAGAGGATGAGCGACAGGCCGGCCAGGGAGGAGCATGCCATGTCCCCCTTGGAATGCAGCCCGTCGGAGATCAGGGCCGCGGAGTTCTCGGCGCGCCCCACGTCCGAAAGAAACCTGAAAAGAAAATAGGAGCCGGCCGAAAGGATCAAAAACAGGATCCCGGTCAGCAGCGGCCGCTGGATGAGGACGATCTTCGTGGACCAGGCGTTGAGGATCAGGGAGACGGAGATGAAGGTGAGGAAGACGCCGATCAGGAGGGAACTGGTGCTCTCGATCTGTTCGCCGAAGAGCCGGCCCATGAATCGCCAAAAACCAAGGGGGCGCGCCGGCCCGTCGGCCCGCCCGCCTTCGGCGGCGGGCTGGGGGGGGCGCCGGGCCAGGGACGCACTCCTCCAGAGGGCGAAGAGAACCAGCACCGACGTGGTGATGTCGCTGAAGCTGTGCCACGCTTCCGACAGGACCGCGATGCTTCCCGACAGGAAATAGAAAAGGAACTTGAGCAGCGTGAGGCCGAGCGTGATGGAAATCGCGATCAGCGAGGTCCGGATCTTGGTGTTCATCAATCCGCCTTCATTCAGGGTCCACCGCCCGATGCGCCTTCGGGAGGGCTCTCATGGTATCGGCATCGACGGGCCAATATATCACAGGACCGGGTGAAAATGCTTTATGGGAGACGGGATTCACCGCTCCCAGACGTAGGCGCCGAATCGCCTGCGGGGGAGAAAGCCGAGCCGGCGGTACCAGTCGAAGGCGCGGGCGTTGCGCTCGGTGACCGTGAGGCTGACCGACTCGAAGCCGGTGTGGTACAGCCGGGCCAGGGTGCGGGCCATCAGCGCGCGCCCGAGTCCGTTCCCCTGGCGCGCGGGGTGGACGGCGATCTGGGGGATCATCGCAGCGCGGGCGGAGATGCGGCTGCAGACGATGTAGGCGCAGGGGGCTCCCGCCTCGTCCAGGGCCATGAAGGAGGCCGCGGGCATGAAGATGCCGCAGCCGGGGTTGCCGACCAGGCTCCGCACGTACGCCTCGCACCCCGCCCGGGTGCCGTAATCGGCGCAGATTTCCGCGTCGGCCTGTTCGCGGTAGGCCGCGAGCGTCACCCCCCCGGTGTCCTCCAGGCGGGCGGCGTCCCAGGGGATGATCTTCCCGGGCGCCGGCGCGTGGTGTTCGTCCCCCGCGGTGAGCGCGCGCTCGAGGTACTGGCGCGCCCAGTGGCGGAAAGCGCGGCGGGTGAATCCCTCGGTGGGGTCCCGCCGGTGGAAGGGCATGATCTGGGCCTCCACGCGCCGGATGGCGGGGGACCCCTTGAGGCCGTCCACGGTGAGCGCGAGCAGGCGGTCGAGCGGCTCCTCGGGCGGGAGGGAGCGGGAGGCGTACAGGGCGCCGATGACGCCCTTCGAGCGGGTGACGAGGAAATAGCTGTAGGCCACCGCCCGGCCGGCGCCGTCCAGCGCCGCGTAGCCGGGCAGGAGCCTGCGCCGGGCGAGGGAAACCAGGATCTGCCGGATCGGGGCGTAGTCCCACCGGAGATCGGCGAGCCAGGCCGCCGCCTCCTCCTCGAGCAGCGGCAGGAGGCTCTCGGGGGCCACGCGGCTTATGGGGAGGAAGCGCCGGTCGGCCATGTTCAGGATTTCGCCTGGATCCGCTTCTGTTTGTCGGCGATCTCGCCCAGGACGCTCGAGTGCTGGGAGCGCATGAGGGCGCGCACCGGTTCGGGATCGCCCGACAGGAGGAACTCCGGGGGGATGTCCGATTTCCGGGAGAAGAGGATGCGGCCCTTGCTGAAGACCTGGGTCACGATGCGGGCTTCGGGCAGCTGCAGGCTCTCGGTCTGGACGTGCAGCGGCGTGCCCAGAAAATCCAGGTTGTCGTTCAGGCCGGTCACCTTGACCCTCGGCGCCGCCGGTTTTTCATCCTCGCTCTGCATGCGGAAACGCTCCAGTCTTTCGAGCCGCCTGCCTTATCGACGGCTCCGGCCCGGGCCATTATGCGCCGGTCGGCGCCCGGGCGCCATCATACCGCAAAACGGTCCGCCGTCGCCACCTGTCTGCGCCGGCCGGCGGAGGCATGATTGACACCGAAAGCGGCCGATGCTAGGCTGGAGCACGGAGACCAGGGGGTTAGGAACATGCAAACAGCGATCGATGCGACGGGGACGGCGGCCGACAGGATTCTGATCGCCGACGACGAGGACGTGTTCCTCGAGCCGACCTCCCTCTTCTTCCGCAACCACGGGTACGTGTGCGACTGCGTCCGCACCTCCGAGGAGGCGGCCCGCGCCCTGGCCGAGGCGCCCTACGACCTGCTCGTGATCGACATCAACATGCCCGGGAACACCGACCTGGAATTCCTGCGCGACCGGCCGCAGGCCAGCGATTTCCTCCCCGTCATCGTCGTCACCGGGAACCCCACCCTGCACACGGCGGTGGAGTCGCTGCGGCTGGCGGTGGTGGACTACCGGGAAAAACCGCTGGACCTCCCCGAGTTTTTGGAGACCGCGCGCGGCGCCATCGAGAAGGCGCGCGTGGTCCGCGTCATGCGAAGCGCGCGCAAGGGCTTCGGTTCCTGGCTCGAGCGGGTGAACCGGCTGGAGGCGGCGGTGATGAAGGCCGACGCCGGCGGGCGGGGAGGGGTTCACAGCGGCGACCTCAACTGGTACCTCGGGGAAGCGGTGCAGGGCTTCACCGACCTCTCCCTGAGCCTGGTCAACGCCATCGGTACCCTCAACCGGGGGATTCCCGAGGGGCAGGCCGACGTGTGCCGCCTGATGCACTGCCGCAGGCTGGCGGCCTACGAGTCGGCCGTCCGGGAAACGGTCGACGTGCTCGTCAAGACGAAGAACTCCTTCAAGTCCAAGGATCTCGCCGATATCCGGAAAAAGCTGGAACTGCTCCTGAAGAGCGGCGCGGACGAAGCCTAGCCGGTCGCGGCCGGGAAATAGAGGTGAAGGGCCGGCACGGGCCCGGTCGTCAGCCTTCCGCCGCACCGTCGGACGATCTCCCCGATATCCTCACTCAGATCTCCCGGGTCCGGGATTCCGGGCAGGGTGGCCAGCAGCAGGACCTCCCCCCCGGCGGCGGGCCGGGTTTCGAGCTCGAAGACACCCGGTTTCGGGCCTGGGCCCGCGGCATCGACGGCCAGGAGGAAGAGGGCCCGGCCAAGGAGCCAGCGGTCGGCGCGGACCGGGGGCAGGCCGCTCCCGGGGGTGAAGGAAAAGCCGTTTTCGGGCTCGACCAGGAAGCGGAGGTATTTCTCCAGGTCCCCTATGAGGGCGTCGAGGTCGAAGGTCTCCGGCAAGCCCTCGGAGCGGGGGCGCAGGATCTGGAGAATTTTGGCCAGCGAGGCGATGCGCCGGCCCGATCTGTCGATCTCCTCCAGGCAGAGGCCGAGCTCCTCCCTCCCGGGATCTCCCTGCGCCATCTGGCAGTAGCCCAGAATCCCCGAGAGGAGGTTGTTGATGTCGTGGGCGACGGCGGGCGAGATCCGGCCCAGGGCTTCGAGGCGGCGCCGGTGCCTTTCGGGGTCGCTCTGCGTCATGGCGCCTCAGGCGGCCGCGGGCCGCGGGTCGGGGAAGCGCCACGGGTGCAGGACGGTCGATTCCAGGAAGCGCCAGACGTAGCGCGGCCGGAGGTGATAGGACACGTAGGCGAATTCCCTGAGCCGGTGAAGGTCCTCCGTCCCGATGGAGGGATGGCGGAAGACGTTGGTCCACCCGTTGAAGCACTCCCAGTCCCGCTCGAAGATATCGTCCTTGACGTTGTCGTAGAACGGGGTGCCGGGGTAGGGGGTGGTGACCGTGAACTGGATGGCGAAGGTGTTCAGCTTCTTGGCGTAGCGGATGGTGTCCCGGATCCCCTCGACCGTGTCGTCGGGGAGACCGAAGGTGTAATTGGCGATGACGCGGATCCCCAGCCGGTGGCAGCACTCGATGACGCGCTCCTGCTGCTCGCGCGCGATGGCCTTGCGGTGGCTGGCCCGCAGGGTGTCCGGGTCGGAGGATTCCACCCCCACCTCGACGCTGCGCAGCCCCGAGCGGTAAAGGAGCCCGATGAGTTCGGGGTCCAGCCGGTCGGTGCGCGCCTCCATCCCCCAGCGGATATCGAGGTTGTGGCGGAGCAGGAGATCGGCGAACCGCCGTGCGCGGCTGCGGCTGAAGGTCATGTTGGGGTCGCGGAAGGAGATGCCGTGGATGCTGTATTTCCGGTGCAGGTAGTCGATCTCGTCGACGACGCTCTCGGGGGTGCGGACGCGGTATTTCGAGTTGACCCGGTAGGGGCAGTAGTTGCAGGTATAGGGGCATCCCCGGCTTCCGAGCATGGGGAGGGTGATGCCCCGGCCCGTGACGATCTGGTACCGGAAGCGCTGGATATCGAACTGGTCCCAGCTCGGGAACGGGAGGGCGTCCAGGTCGCCGACAAAACCGGCGTCCACCACGCCGGAGGGGATGTCCCCGCGGGCCAGGGCCGGGGCCATGTTCTCGATCTCCCCCCGCAGGACGAAATCGGCGCTTTCGGAGTAGAAATCGGGCACGGCCGAGGCGAAGGTCCCGAAATAGCCGACGCGGGCGCCGAAGCGGCTCCTGGCCTCCCAGCCGAGTTCGCGCTCGAAATTGCAGTCGACGATCGAGGAGGAGACGAGGTAGAGGTCGGCCGGGACGAGCTGGTCGGCGCGCCGGACGTCGAGGATGCGGACGGAGGCCCCGTGCGAGGTCAGCAGGGAGTCGAGGTAGGCGAGGGTGATGTTGGGGATCGCCGCGATCCGGCGCTTGGCGATTTCCAGCAGCCGTGCGAATGGGGAATCCCCCACGGTGAAAACGGTTCCGAATCCCCCGGCGACGTCCTTGAGGGTACAGTTCTTGTGTCTGCTGGCGCTGAGTACGACGATGTCCACGGATAGTCCTGTTCCTGAATGCCCCGAATGGAAACGACCCTGCAACGGAAAACGGGCAATTATAGCAACCCCCGGGTCAAATGCCAATGATCCCCGGGGAAAATAATCGGGGCCGGGGGGCAGCCGTGAAAAGAACGGCTGAAAGCGAAGGGGTGAAAGGGCATAATGAGGGGATATGAGCGGCAGGGAATTGATAGCGCTGGGCACCAGCAGCCAGGTCCCCACGAGGGAGAGGAGCCACAACGCCTACCTCGTCCGCTGGGAGGGTACGGGCATTCTGTTCGATCCGGGGGAGGGGGCCCAGAGGCAGATGACGCTGGCGGGAGTGCCGGCCGGGGTTGTCGGCGCCATCTGCATCTCCCACTTTCACGGGGACCATTGCCTGGGGCTCCCGGGAATCGTGCAGCGGCTGTCGCTCGAGTCCTGCCGCCACCCCGTGCACCTCTTTTACCCTGCGAGCGGGCAGGAGTACATGGACGCGCTCTGCCGCGCCGCAATCTACAAGTCTTCGGTGGACATGATCCTGCACCCGGTCGCGCTCGCCGCGGGGGAAACGGCCGAGGTCTGGCGCACGGAAGACTGGTCGCTGCGGGCGGGGGAACTCGACCACTCGGTCCCCGCCCTGGGCTTCCGGATCGAGGAGCCGGAGGGGCGGCGCTTCCTGCCCGAAAGACTGGCGGCGGCGGGGGTGAGCGGACCGATGGTGGGGGAGCTCGAGCGCCGGGGGAGCGTGCGGACGCCGGGGGGCATTGTCCGCCTCGAGGAGGTGAGCGGGCCGAGGCCCGGCAACGTGTTCGCCTTCGTCATGGACACGCGCCCCTGCCGGACGGCGCTGGAACTGGCCCGGGGGGCCGACCTGCTCCTCATGGAGGCCACTTTCCTGTCCGCTCACCGGGAGCTGGCGGACCGGTACGGGCATTCGACGGCGGCCGACGCCGCGCGGACAGCCAGGGAGGCCGGGGCGCGGCGGCTGGCCCTGGGCCATTTCTCCCAGCGGTACCCCGATGCGGGGGAGCACCTGGAGGAGGCCCGGAGCGTCTTTCCCGACGTGACGGTGCTCGCCGACCTGGACCGCGTCCCGATTCCGCGTTTGGGGGCACGGGCCGCATCTAAAAGCATTTGAGTTTGGGCGGCCGCTCTGGTAGCTTAAATTTTCAGGCCTCGAATGCCGGAGATTGAGGAAAAAGCGCGTTTGACAATGAACGAAGAGAGCACGTTTGAAACGGAATCCCCCCGGGGGGATCCCGTATTCAAGTGGGCGTTCGAAATCAAGTCCTGGCTCCGCGATATTCTCGTCGCCTTCGCCATAGCCGTTTTCATCGTGGTTTTTGTCATCCAGCCGGTCAAAGTCGAGGGGACGAGTATGCAGCCCCGGCTGGCCGACCAGGAGCGGATCTTTGTAAACCGTTTCGTCTACCAGTTTGCGGACATAGCCCGGGGTGACGTGGTCGTCTTTTCCTACCCCCGCGATCCCAGCAAGAGCTTCATCAAGAGGGTGCTGGGAGTGCCGGGGGACGAAATCGAGATCCGTGACGGCGCCGTGGTCGTGAACGGGGAGCGGGTGGAAGAGCCATATATCAAGCCCGAATATATGGATACCCGGTCCTTTCCCAAGGTGGTGGTCCCCGAAGGAGAGTACTTCGTACTGGGGGATCACCGCAATTCCAGCAATGACAGTCGTAACTGGGGTTTCGTGGCCGAGAGGCTGATCTGCGGCAAGGCGTTTTTCAGCTACTGGCCCGTTTACCGGGCCGGCAGGGTGAAGTAGGCGCAAGCCGCGTCGCCCCCCCCCGGCCCCCCTCCATCCATACGGGTATCCTGACCATGAAGGCGATTCTGGCACTGGAAGACGGAAGAATGTTCGGCGGGCGTGCGTTCGGGGCCCTGGGGGAAGCCGGCGGCGAGGTGGTTTTCAACACCTCCATGTCGGGCTACCAGGAGATTCTGACCGACCCCTCCTACGCCGGGCAGATCGTGGTGATGACGTATCCCCACATCGGGAATTACGGCGCCACCGGGGAGGATGTCGAATCGGGCCGCCCCCACGCCGAGGGTTTCGTAGCGCGCGAATTCAGCGTGACGGCGTCCAACTGGCGATCGGAGGAGATGCTGGACGCCTACCTGAGGCGGCACGGGATCGTCGCGATCTCCGAAGTCGACACGCGGGCGCTGGTGCGCCACATCCGCAGCCTCGGGGCGATGCGCGGGGTGATCGGCGGGGAAGGGGCCGACCCGGAGGAACTGGTCCGGCGGGCCCGCTCCATCCCCGCCATGCTGGGACGCGACCTGGCTTTGTCGGTCACCTGCGCGAAACCCTACGGGTTCGGGGCCGGGGCCCCGGAGCGGGAACCGCTCAGCGTCGTCGCCTACGATTACGGGATCAAGCGCAACATCCTGGTCCGCCTCGCCGCGGCGGGGTGCCGGCTGACGGTGGTCCCGGCCTCCACGTCGGCCGAGGACGTGCTCGCGCTCAGGCCGGACGGGGTTTTCCTTTCCAACGGCCCCGGGGACCCCGAGCCGCTCGAGACCCCGGTCGACAACATCCGCCGGTTGCTGGGCCGGACCCCCGTCTTCGGCATCTGCCTGGGGCATCAGCTGATGGGGCTCGCCTTCGGCGGAAAGACGTACAAGCTCAAGTTCGGCCACCGGGGCGGAAACCAGCCGGTGAGGAACCTCGACAACGGGCGGGTGGAGATCACGGCGCAGAACCACGGTTTCGCGGTGGACCCCGATTCCCTGGACGCGGGGCAGGTGGAGCTGACGCACATGAACCTGAACGACCAGACCCTGGAGGGAATCCGCCACCGCGCCGTTCCCGCCTTCTCGGTGCAGTACCATCCCGAGGCTTCGCCCGGGCCTCACGACTCCCACTATCTTTTCGAGGAATTCAGGCGCCTCATGCTGGAATTCCGGAAACGCCCATGCCCAAGCGAACCGACATTCACAAGATCCTGATCATCGGGTCCGGACCGATAGTGATCGGCCAGGCCTGCGAATTCGATTATTCGGGGACCCAGGCCTGCAAGGCGCTCAAGCAGGAGGGGTTCGAGGTCGTCCTGGTGAATTCCAACCCGGCGACCATCATGACCGATCCCGACCTGGCGGACCGCACCTACGTGGAACCGCTGACGGCCGAGACCGTGGAGGCCATCATCGCGCGGGAAAGGCCCGACGCGCTCCTTCCCACCGTCGGGGGCCAGACCGGGCTCAACATTTCCGTGGAACTGGCCCGGTCGGGGGTCCTGGAGCGCTACGGCGTGGAGATGATCGGCGCCCAGCTCGACGCGGTGGAGGTGGCCGAGGACCGGCGGAAGTTCAAGGACGCGATGACGGAGATCGGCCTCCGGTCCGCCCGGTCGCGCGTCGTCAGGAGCATGGCCGAGGCGATGGACTACCTCCCGGAAAACGGCCTGCCGGCCATCATCCGCCCCAGCTTCACCCTGGGGGGGTCGGGCGGCGGGACGGCGTTCAACGCCGAGGAATACGCCGCCATCATAGCCAGGGGTCTGGACATCTCCCCCGTGCACGAGGTGCTGGTCGAGCAGTCGCTGATAGGGTGGAAGGAATACGAACTGGAGGTCATGCGGGACCTGGTCGACAACGTCGTGATCATCTGCTCCATCGAGAACTTCGACCCCATGGGGGTGCACACGGGCGATTCCATCACCGTGGCGCCGGCACAGACCCTTTCCGACAAGGAGTACCAGGGCCTGCGCGACGCCGCCATCCGGGTGATCCGCAGGGTGGGGGTGGAGACGGGGGGATCCAACATCCAGTTCGCCGTCAACCCGGAAAACGGGGAGATGGTCGTGATCGAGATGAACCCGCGGGTCTCGCGCAGCTCGGCGCTCGCCTCCAAGGCGACGGGCTTCCCGATCGCGAAGATCGCCGCCAGGCTCGCGGTCGGGTACACGCTCGACGAGATCCCCAACGACATCACGAAAAAGACTCCCGCCTGCTTCGAGCCCACCATCGATTACGTCGTCGCCAAGATCCCCAAATGGAATTTCGAGAAATTCCGGGACTCCGACCCCACCCTGGGCACCCAGATGAAGTCGGTGGGGGAGGTGATGGCGATCGGGCGCACGTTCAAGGAGGCTCTGCTCAAGGGGGTGCGCTCGCTCGAAAGCGGGAAGACGCTCCTGTCGGAACGGGTGAGCCCCGAGTCGCTGGACCATTTTCTGGTCACGCCGCGGCCCGAACGCCTGGCCGCCGTCCACCACGCGCTGCGCGCCGGAATGGGGGTGGAGGAGCTCCATTCCAAGACCCGCATCGACCCCTGGTTTCTCGGCCAGCTCCGGGAGATCGTCGAACTCGAGCGCCGGCTCGAGGGGCACACGCCCGGGAGCCTGCCGCCCGGCCTGCTCCTCGAGTGCAAGCGCTCGGGGTTTTCCGACGCGGGGATCGCCGAGCTGCTGGCTTCCGGCGCCGCCGCGGGCGCCGCTCCCGGCGAAGTCCCCCCCGCCGCTGTGGGCGGCGCCCCCTCCGCCCTCGAGGTGATGCGGCGGCGGCGCGAGGCGGGCGTGCGCCCGGTCTTCAAGCGGGTGGACACCTGCGCCGCGGAATTCGAGTCCTTCACCCCCTATCTCTACTCCACCTACGAGAGCGAGTGCGAGGCGGCCCCCACGGACCGGAAGAAGATCATGGTGCTCGGCAGCGGACCCAACCGGATAGGGCAGGGGCTGGAGTTCGACTACTGCTGCTGCCACGCGGCGTTCGCGCTCAAGGAGGCGGGCTACGAGACCCTGATGGTGAACTGCAACCCGGAAACGGTCTCGACCGACTACGACACCTCCGACCGCCTCTATTTCGAGCCGCTGACGTACGAAGACGTGATGGAGATCGTCGCCGTCGAGAAGCCGGCGGGCGTCATCGTCCAGTTCGGGGGGCAGACGCCCCTCAAGCTCGCCCTGGCGCTCGAGCGGGCGGGGGTCCCCGTCATCGGCACCGCGCCGGGGAATATCGACCTGGCCGAGGACCGCAGCCGGTTCGGGCGGCTGCTCGGGGAGCTCGGGATCCCGCAGCCCGAAAACGGCACCGCGAGGAGCCGGGAGGAGGCCCGGGAGGTGGCCGCCCGGATCGGGTACCCGGTCCTGGTCCGTCCCTCCTACGTGCTCGGCGGCCGGGCCATGTCGATCGTGTACGACCGGGACTCGCTCGACGATTACATGGCCAACGCGGTAGAGGCCTCCCCGGAGCACCCGGTGCTGATCGACCGGTTTCTGGAGAACGCGTTCGAGTACGACGTGGACGCGCTCTGTGACGGCGATGCGGTGGTTATCGCGGCGGTGATGGAGCATATCGAGGCGGCGGGCATCCACAGCGGGGACAGCACTTCGGTGCTCCCCCCCATCATGATCGACCCCGGGATGCTCGAGCGGATGAGGGATTTCACCCGGCGGCTCGGCAGGGCGCTGGGCGTGGTCGGCCTGATGAACATCCAGTTCGCCACCCAGAACGACGACGTCTACGTGCTGGAGGTGAACCCCCGCGCCTCGCGCACCGTCCCCTATGTCAGCAAGGCCACCGGAGTCCCGCTGGCGAAGATCGCCGCGCGGGTCATGGCGGGGGAGAAGCTGCGCGACCTCGGGATCACGGGGGATCTCCAGGTGCGGCACTGCTTCGTGAAGTCCCCCGTCTTCCCCTTCGGGAAGTTCCCGGGGGTCGACCCCATTCTCGGGCCCGAGATGAAATCGACCGGGGAGGTGATGGGGGTGGCCGCGAGCTTCGGCAGCGCCTTCGCCAAGGCCCAGCTGGCCGCGGGCCTCCGCCTGCCGAAAAGCGGGAGGGTGTTTCTGAGCGTCAACGACGAGGACAAGGAGACCCTTCTGCCCATCGCCCGGGACCTCGCGGCGCTGGGGCTCGGGCTCGTGGCCACCGCGGGAACCCGGAATTTCCTCGCCGAGCGCGGTCTCCGTGTCGATTCGGTGTTCAAGGTGGAGGAGGGCCGGCCCAACGTGGAGGACCTGATCAAGAGCCGCAAGATCGACCTGATCATCAACACGCCGCTGGGGAGGAGGTCGCACCTGGACGACAAGGTGATCCGGCGGGCGGCGCTGCAGTACGGGGTCCCCTGCATCACCACCCTGAGCGGGGCCGCGGCGGCGGGGAGCGCCATCCGCGCCCTTCAGAACGAGGAGCTGACGGTCCGCAGCCTCCAGGAATACCATGCCGGGTAGGCGGCGTCGATGCGGGTCAGGGTGTCTTTTTCTTCCCCGGCAGATCCAGGGTGGGGAAGAGGTCGAAGACCTGGTTCCGGTCGTCGATGAGCTTGAGACCCTCGGTGTGGAGGCGCACGAAATGGGTGCAGTACTTGCGCTTTTCCCCCCCGATGCACGATTCGGTGCAGAAGAGATCGGTGTCGGTACAGTTGACGCATTCCCCCAGCGAGATGCAGACCTTGGGAACCACGATGCCGCAACTGCGGCAGAGGGAGAAGAGCTCCTGGCTCTCCGCGTAATGGGCGCAGCTCCGTGCCTGTTCCGGGTGCTCGACCGGCCCGAGCAGCCGGCATGCCATGAAGAGGTGGGGGTGCGCCCCCCGGTCCGATTCGATCTCGTCCAGGGGCTCGTCCACCCAATGGGTGCAATTCCTGCAGAAGATCATGCTGGTCATGACGGTCGGGGGAGCTCCATTTTCCGGGGACGTCTATGCCGGGCCTGAGGGCTGGGGAGAGGGAAGGCCGACCAGCGCCTGGAATTCCGGATGCGACTCCAGCGAGGCAAAGTCGGCATCGTTCCTGGCGTGAACCCGGCTGTCTTCGTTGAGCTCAATCGCCCGGCGCAGGTTTTCGACCGCCGCGTCCGCTTCCCCCTTCATCGCCAGCGAAGCGGCCATGGAATAGTGGATGTAGTCCGCTTCCGGGTGCTTTTCCAGGGATTTGCGGAAATGGGCGATCGCCCGGTCGTAGTCGCCCTGGTTGTGTTCCATGATTCCGAGGGCGTAGATCTCGTCGGGGTTTGCGGGGGACTTCTTCCGGCCCGCCTCCTCCCGGTCGCAGATCTGCAGGTAGGTGCGTGCGCGCGCCACGATCTCCAGTTCCGCGGGGTAATGGGAGAGGAGGGCGTCGAATTCCGCGCGCGCCTTCCGGATCTCCCTGGCGAAGAGGAGTTCGATCCCCTTTTCCAGGAGCGTCAGGGCGGCGGAGGTATTTTTGGTCTGGCGCAGCAGGCGCGGGGCTTCCGGGGGAGGGACGAGGGATGTACCCGTGAACGTCCGTCCGGCCGGGGCCGCAGCCCGTTTGCGGGCCGGGGGAGCCGCCCGTTTTCCTCCCGTGGCGGCCTTTTTGGGCTTTTCCTTCCCCGGGGAAGCTTTGGCTTTCGGGGTGGCGCCCCCCTTGGCGCCGCCGGGAGCCGTTTTCGGCTTTTTCTTCGCCGCCGCCCGCGCCGCCTCTTTGGCCTTTGGTTTCGCCTTTCCCTTCTGTGCCGCCGCCCTCGCCATCAATATCCCGCTTAAGCCTAATAAATCATTAACTGTTAAATACTTACCCCGCAGGGACCAAAGATCCCCTAATTTGACGTTATTATTAGGAAAATTCCGTCGATAAGTCAAGTGCAAGATAGGAACGCCCCGCGGGCCGCGTCCGGAGCAACCGCGGCGGGGCGGAGGCGGAAGCAGGCGGCCGTGTCGGACGGGGATCGCTCCCATCGACATAAATGTTGATCATAAACATCTTATGTAGGCAGCGGAAACGTGAGTTCTCCCACTTTCGATTTGCATGAACTGGAGTTTCAGCGCATTCAGGCGATTTTGTCCAAGATGCAGAGGGAGTTGCGGGCGGAGCTGGTGCTGCTGATCAGCCGGAGCGGGCAACCCATCGTCATATCCGGATCGACCGAAAATATTGATTGCACGGCGCTTTCATCGCTGGCGGCGGCCAATCTCGCCGCCACCGACGGCCTGGCCAATATTGTCGGGGAACGGGAGTTTTCCGTACTGGTCCATCAGGGAAGGCAGCGCAGCCTGTTCATTTCCGACCTGATGAAGCGGTTTTCCCTGGTCCTGGTCTTCGACGCCACCGCATCCTCCGGGCTGGTGCGCTACAAATGCAAGCACACCACGCTGCTGATCGAGGACGTGATCCGGGATTTTCAGCGCCGGATCGAAAAGACGGAGCCGGCCTCCTCCCTGCCCCAGTTCAGCGATGCGGAGCTTGAAGAACTCCTGGGCAGCTAAATCATTTCCATGTAACGCAAGGGATCAACGGTGACTTTCATAAATTACGTAGCACGGGAAATCAACTGCAAGATCGTTTACTACGGGCCCGGACTGGGGGGGAAGACCACCAACCTGCAGTACGTGTACCAGATCACCAGCGCCGAGAACAAGGGGAAGCTGATTTCCCTGGCCACCGAGACCGAAAGGACCCTCTTTTTCGATTTCCTCCCGATCGAATTCGGGCAGATCCGGGGGTTCCGCACCCGGTTCCACCTCTACACGGTGCCGGGCCAGGTGTTTTACGACAGCAGCCGCAAGCTGATCCTCAAGGGGGTGGACGGGGTGGTTTTCGTTGCCGATTCCCAGGAGGAGCGCATGGACGCCAACCTGGAATCGGTGTCCAACCTCGCGGAGAACCTCAGGGAGCAGGGGTTCGATCTCGCCACGATCCCCTACGTGCTGCAGCTGAACAAGCGCGATCTCCCCGGCGCCCTGCCGGTCGAGGAACTCCGGAGGCAGCTCCTGGTCAAGGGGGAGCCCTGCATCGAGGCGGTGGCCCCGCAGGGGGTCGGGGTGCTCCCCACCCTGAAGGCGGTGGCCCGGCAGGTCCTGGTCGAGTTGAGAAAAAGCGCCTGAGGGGCGCGCCGCTCCCTACCCGGCGAAGAAACGGCGCGTTTCCTCGATGAAGAGCGACCGCCGGTCGTGGTGCACCCAGTGGCCGGCTTCGGGGACCCGGACCAGCCGGTATCGGGGGATTGCGTCCACCAGCCCCCCCTTTTCAGGATCCTCCGTGAAACTCTCCAGCCCGTGAAACAGGAGTACCGGGCAGCGGATCTGGCTCCAGATCTCGCGTGCCTCCCTCATGTTGAAGGAATACGGGGGGATGGCGCGGATAAAATTGTCGAATTTCCAGGTAAGGGTCCCGTCGGGGTTCCAGTTCGATCCGAAGAGCGTCAGGTGGCGCGCCATTTCGTCCGTGAGGTAGGGGTTCTCCCGGTGCATCCGTTCGCTGGCGGCCGCGAGATCGGGGTAACGGTGCGGCGTCCGCCGCTCGCAATCCCTCACCGCCTCGATCCACTCCCGCATCCGTTCCCAGGCCGGCCGCGGCACGGCCAGTGCGGGTGGGGGGACGACCCCCTCGACGGCCACCGCCTTGCACACCCGGTCCGGAAAGAGGCCGGCGTACTGCAGCACGATGGCGGCCCCCAGGGAATGGCCGATCAGGTGGACGGTCCGGCCGCCGACGATGTCGACCAGGGTGGCGAGATCGAGGAGGTATTCGGCGAAGCTGTAGACCGCCCCGGGCGCCCAGCTGCTGTCCCCGTGCCCGCGCAGGTCGGGGGCGATGATCCGGAAGTCTTCGGAAAAAGCGTCGGCGATCCGGTCCCAGCTGCGGGCGTGGTCCATCCCCCCATGGACCAGGATCAGGCACGGCTTCCCGTCGTCCCCCCAGTCCCAGAAATGGAGTTTCAGCCGGTGGGAATAATAAAACTGGGAGATCGGTTCTTTGGACATGGACGTTTCCGCTCCGCCGCGCAATCCGCGGGTTTCCGTTTAACGCATCAGCGCGCCGCGGCGCGGCGCAGCCGGTCCATCAGCGCCCGCCCCAGCCCCGTTTCCGGGAAGGGGCGGGCGACGATGCGGTCGAGGGCCATTCCGTCCAGGCGGCGCAGGGCGCCGAAAAAGCGCGCCGCCGCCTCCCTCATGTCCCCCGTCGGGGAGAGGACCTCGACGGCGGCGTACCCGCGGACCTCTTCCGGGCGGAGGCTGAGCAGCCCCGCCTTCTCCCCCGCAGAGGGGGAGAAGGCGCCCGCCTCTGCGATCTCGAGCGGCGTGCGGGTGGCGTAGTGCCGCCGGAGCTGCCCCGGGGCCTGCGGGCGGGCCCCGGGGTCGGTCGAGACCTCCACCGGCCCCAGGAGGGCCGAGAGGTCCTCGAGCGTCACGCCCCCGGCCCGCAGCAGCGCGGGGTTGGGCCCGGCGAGTGACAGGATGGTCGATTCCACCCCCACCGAAGAAGCGCCGCCGTCGAGAATCAGGTCGATCCTCCCGCCGAGCTGGGCGGCGACATGGGAGGCTTCGGTCGGGCTGACGTAGCCGAAGGGGTTGGCGCTGGGGGCGGCGACGGGCCGCCCGGCCGCGCGGATCAGGGCCAGGGCGGCGGGGTGGGACGGGACGCGGATAGCCACCGTCTCGAGGCCGGCCGTGACGATGTCGGGAACCCGGGGCGTTTTGGGCACGACCAGGGTCAGCGGCCCGGGCCAGAACCGCGGCGCCAGGGCCCGCGCCCGATCGGAAAAGACCCCGTACAGGGCGGCGTCCTCGGCGTCGGCGACATGGACGATCAGGGGGTCCAGGCGCGGGCGCCCCTTGACCTCGAAGATCCGGGCCACGGCCAGGGGATTGAGAGCGTCGGCTCCCAGCCCGTAGACCGTCTCGGTCGGAAAGGCGACCAGGCCCCCCCGGCGGAGGATCCGGGCCGCCTCCCTGACGGCGTCCGGGTCCGATGCATCGGCGATTCGGGCCATCATCCTTGCCCTCTTCCCGCCAGGCACCCCCTCCCCTCGAGGAAGGCCCGGACATTGATCTCCTGCAGACGGGGTGGAAGGATCTCGCGGAGGGCTTCGAGCCACCGCTCCTCGCCGAGGTCAGGAAAAAGGAAGGACAGGGCCCCGAGGAGGACCACGTTGGCCACCTGGACGTTGCCGAGGGCGCGGGCGATGCCCGTCCCTTCGACGAGGTGCGCGTTCCCCCCGAAATGCTTCCGGAAGGTCCCCGCGACGTCGGCCGGGTATTCCATCTTTCCGAGGCTCACGGCCGGGGGGAGGATCCGGTGATTGTTCAGCACGATCCTGGCATCCGGCTTGAGCCAGTCGATGTAGCGCAGCCCCTCGAGCAGTTCGAAGGCGATCAGGAGATCGACGTCCCCCTGCCGGATGAGGGGGGAATGGACCCGGGCGCCGAAGCGGAAATGGGTGGTGACGTCCCCCCCGCGCTGCGCCATTCCGTGCACCTCGGCCTTCTTGACGTCGTAGCCCGCCCGGAGGAGAACCTGGCCGAGGATGTTGCTGGCGAGAATGGTCCCCTGCCCCCCGACGCCGGAGAAGAACACATTGGTGGTGGCTTGACTCGTCGACATGCGGATCCTCAACTTTCCTTCGGTATGATGCTCCCGAACGTGCAGACCTGGCCGCAGACCCCGCAGCCGACACACTGCTCGGGGTTGATGACGGCCGTCCCCTTCCTCTTCTGTCCTTCCGCCGTCATCCCCGGCTCCGGCCGCCAGCTGATGGCGGGACAGGCGACATTGAGGCACGCGCGGCATCCACGGCAGGTCTCCTCGTTCACCCGGTAGAGCGGGTGGGGGAAACGGTCCCGGGGGCGCTCGCGGCGGAGCAGGATGCAGGGGCTGTCGCGGGTGATGATGACCGAGGCGTCGTCGCGCTCGAGCTCTTCGCGGACCACGGCGATCGTTTCGGCGATATTGTAGGGGTCGACGTGGCGCACGTGCCGGACCCCCACGGCGCGGGCGAGCCCGGCGTAATCGACCGTCGGGGCTTCACCCCCGCGGATGGTGCGGCCGGTTCCGGGGTGATCCTGCTGGCCCGTCATCGCCGTGATCCGGTTGTCCAGGATGAGGGTCGTGGAATACCCCTGGTTGTATACCGCATCCATGAGCGGGGCGACGCCGCCGTGCAGGAAGGTGGAGTCCCCGAGCACGGCGCACACCTTGCCGAGCCCCTCCTTGCCGAGGACCTTCCCCGCGCCGTAGGCGCCCCCGACGCTCGCCCCCATGCAGGTCGAGGCGTGCATGGCCGAAAGGGGGGGCGCGACCGACAGGGTGTAGCACCCGATGTCGCCGAAGACGAAGACCCCCAGCTTTTTCAGCGCGTAAAAGAGCGGCCGGTGGCCGCACCCCGCGCAGAAATTGGGCGGACGGCCGGGGAGTTCGGCCGTCCGCGCGCGCGGTTTGGCCGGACGGCATTTCCTTCCCGTGACCGCTTTCGTCAGGGAGGCTTCCAGGATCGCGGGCGTCAGCTCCCCGATCGAGGGGACCAGGTCCTTTCCGTGCCGCACCCTGATCCCCATGGCGCGGATCTCGGTCTCCAGGAAGGGGTCCAGTTCCTCCACCACGATCACCTTTTTGACCTTCCGGCAGAAATCGGCGATCCTCCTGCGGGGCAGGGGCCAGACCATGCCGAGCTTCAGAAACGAATAGCCGGGGAAGAGCTCCCTGGCGTAAAGGCAGGACACGCCGGAGGCGATGAAGCCGACGGACAGGTCCCCGAACTCGGTGACGTTGCCGGGGAACTCCTCCTCGGCGTAGGCCTCGAGTCTCTCCATGCGCCGGTCGATCTCCAGGCGCCGCACGCGGGCGTAGGCGGGGACCATCACCTGCTTGGGCGCGTCGGCGCGGCTGAGGCCCTTCGGGAGCGCCGGTTCGGTCCGCTCCCCGGTCTCCACCGGGGAATCGCTGTGGGATACGCGGGTCTCGCTCCGCACGAGGACGGGGGTGTCGAAGCGTTCGCTCATGTCGAAGGCGATCCGGGTGAAGTCCCTGCATTCGGCCGAATCGGCGGGTTCGAGCATCGGCACCTTGCCAAACCGGGTCCAGTGGCGGCTGTCCTGCTCGTTCTGGGAGCTGTGCTGCCCGGGATCGTCCGCCACCACGATGACGAGCCCCCCCTTGACGCCGGTGTAGGCGATGCTCATCAGGGGGTCGGCGGCCACGTTCAGGCCCACATGCTTCATGGCGACGAGCGCCCGCCCCCCCGCCAGGGAGGCCCCGAAGGCCACCTCCAGGGAGACCTTTTCGTTCGTCGACCATTCCGTGTAGACCTCCGGGTAGCGGGAGAGCTCGGACATGATCTCGCTGCTCGGCGTCCCGGGATAGGCGCACCCGACCGCAACCCCCGCCTCCCAGGCGCCCCGGGCGATGGCTTCGTTCCCCTGAAGAATCCTTTTCATCCCTCCTCCTTGGCGCGGCCGCTGTCGCCGGTCCTGGCGGATTTTAGCATATTCCCCCCGCGTCTGCAGGGGCCTCCCCCTCTCTCGCGGGGGGGGAAAGGAAATGAATTGCCCTCGGGAGGGTGTTGTGACACACTACGCCCCTAAATCCAAAATCATAAGGGAGCATGAGCCATGGTGAGGTCGTTGGTTCTCTGTTTCGCGCTTTTCCCCCTCCTCTCGGCGGCAGGTTGCGCCCCTGACAAAGAGGAGGAGGGTTCCGTGACCACGAATACGTTCGGACGGCTCGCCGACGGCAGGGCCGTAAAAAGCTACCTGCTTGAAAACCCCTCGGGCGTCCTCGTCGAGGTCCTCGACTACGGGGCGGTGATCCGCCGGATCGTGGCGCCCGACCGGGAGGGGAAAATGGCGGACGTGGTGCTGGGGTACGATACCGTCGAAGGCTACGAGCGCGGCGGCGGCTACCTGGGCGCCGTCGTGGGCCGGTACGGCAACCGCATCGCCGGGGGGCGTTTCCCCCTCGACGGCGGGATCGTCGAGCTCGCGGTCAACGACGGGCCGAATCACCTGCACGGGGGGAGGCGCGGTTTCGACCGGGCCCTCTGGGAGGGGGCGGTGGTCGAGGACCCGGCCGGGCCCTCCGTCTCGCTCCGCCTGGTCAGCCCGGACGGCGAGGAGGGGTACCCCGGCACGGTGCGGCTCAAGGTCACCTACACCCTCACGGACAAGAACGAGCTGCGGATCGAATACGAGGGGACCACGGACAAACCGACGGTCCTGAACCCGACGCAGCATTCCTACTTCAACCTCTCGGGGGACTTCACCCGGACCATCCTGGGCCACCGGCTCTCCTTGGAGGCGGACGCCATAACGGAGGTGGGCCCCGGCCTCATCCCGACCGGGCGGCTGCTGGACGTCGCCGGCACTCCCTTCGACTTCCGCTCCTCGACGGAGATCGGCGCCCGCATCGGGGAGCCGGACGGGCAACTGGCGGTGGGCGGAGGCTATGACCACAACTGGGTCCTGCGGGGGGAGCGGGGGGAGGTCCGCCGCGCGGCGGAGCTCTACGAACCGGGGAGCGGGCGTGTGATGACGGTCTCCACCGACCAGCCCGGGATCCAGTTTTACAGCGGCAACTTTCTGGACGGGAGCCAGACGGGGAAGGGGGGCGTCGCCCACGGCGCCCGCTCGGGCCTGTGCCTGGAAACGCAGGCTTTTCCCGATACCCCGAACCGGCCGCAATTTCCGCAGGCGACGCTTCGGCCGGGCGAGACCTATCGCCAGGTGACGCTCTACCAATTCTCAACGAGATAACACCCGGAGGACATTGGGCATGACCGTGCTGCATCCTATCGACTGGCTGGTGATCGCGTGCTATTTCGCCCTGATCGCGGGGATCGTGGTCTGGGTCGCCAAGAAGCAGAACAAGACATCCGCCGGCTATTTCCTGGCCGGCCGGGAACTGGGGTGGTTCATCGTCGGGGCCTCGATCTTCGCCTCCAACATCGGGTCGGAGCACCTGGTGGGGCTGGCGGCCTCGGGGACCACCGACGGGGTCGCCATGGCCCACTACGAGCTGCACGCCTGGTGCCTGCTGGTGCTCGGCTGGATCATGGTCCCCTTCTACACGCGCTCACGAGTTTTCACGATGCCCGAATTCCTGGAGCGGCGCTTCTCCCCGGCGGCGCGCACGGTCCTGTCGGTCATTTCGCTGGTCGCCTACGTGCTGACCAAGATCGCCGTGGGAATTTTCGCCGGGGGCATCGTCTTTTCCGTCCTCCTTCCCGAAATCAACCTCTGGGGGCTGGACAGCTTCTGGATCGGCTCCTTCCTGGTGGTGGTGATCACCGGGCTGTACACCATCGTCGGCGGGATGAGGGCGGTGGCCTACACCGAGGCGGTGCAGACCATCGTGCTGGTCGTCGGCAGCGCCCTGGTCACCTTTTTCGGGCTGCAGGCGCTGGGGGGCTGGTCGGAACTGCGCGCCATCGTCCCGAGCGACATGTTCAACCTCTGGAAGCCGCTGGTCCCCGACGGTCTCGAGGGGACCTGGGCGCCCGTCAGCAACGCCAGGCAGATGGCGTGGTATTTCAACGACAACTACCCCTGGCTGGGGATGCTGATCTGCGCGCCCGTGATCGGGCTCTGGTACTGGTGCACGGACCAGTACATCGTCCAGCGCGCCCTGACGGCCAGAAACGAGACCCAGGCGCGGCGCGGCACGATCGCCGCGGCCTTCTTCAAGCTCCTCCCGGTCTTCATCTTCATCATCCCGGGTATCATCTGCTACGCCCTGGCTGTTTCCGGGCGGATGCCCCAGTTCCAGAGCCTGATCGGGCCCGACGGCGCCGTCATCCGGGACAGCGCCCAGCAGGCGTTTCCGCTGATGGTGGCCACGGTCCTGCCCGTCGGCATCCGCGGCATCGTCGTGGCCGGGCTGCTCGCCGCCCTGATGAGCTCCCTGGCGGGGGCCTTCAACGCCAGCGCCACCCTCTTCACGATCGATTTCTACGGGCGGCTGCGCCGCGGCGTGTCCCAGGAAAGACTGGTGTGGATGGGGAGGATGGCCACCGGGGTCATGGTCCTGATCGGAATCCTCTGGATCCCGGTGATCCGGGGGGGGCGCGGCCTGTACGATTACCTGCAGGGGGTCCAGTCCTACCTGGCGCCCCCCATCTTCGTGGTCTTTTTCCTCGGGGTGTTCTACAAGCGGCTGAACTCCACCGGGTGCCTCTGGGCCCTCGTATCCGGCTTCATCCTGGGGATCGTGCGCCTGGCCATCGATACGCCGGTGAAGATGATTCCCGGTTTCCAGTACCCGGAAGGGTCGATGTTCTGGATCATCAACCACATTTTCTTCCAGTACTACAGCATGATCATCCTCGCCGTGTCGGCGGCGGTGATGATCGTCGCCAGCCACCTGACGGCGGCGCCCGACTACTCGAGGATCGGCGGACTCACCTACGCCACGCGGACGGTGGAGCACAAGCGGGCGTCGCGCGAGAGCTGGACCGCCACCGACGTGGTTCTTTCGGCCCTGGTCCTGGTCCTGATCCTGGCGGCCTATCTCTACTTCGTGGGCTAGGAGGGGGGCGGCGGTGACTCGCTACACGATCGGACTCGATTTCGGCACCAACTCCTGCCGGGCCCTGCTGGTGGACGCGGGTTCCGGCAGGGAACTGGCCACCCATGTCTTCGCCTATCCTTCGGGAACGGACGGGGTATGGCTGGACCCGGCCGAACCGAACCTGGCGCGCCAGGACCCCGCCGATTACGTCACGGGGATCGAGGAATCGGTCGTCGGGGTGCTCCGCGCCGGGCGGGCGGCGGACCCCGGTTTCCGCCCCGAGGCCGTGATCGGCATCGGGGTCGATACGACCGGCAGCAGCCCGATGCCGGTCGACGCCACGGGACAGGCGCTCTGTTTTCAGGAGAAATTCCGCGGGAACCCGGACGCCATGGTATGGCTGTGGAAGGACCACACCTCCTACGCGGAAGCGGCGGAGATCACGCGCCTGGCCTCCGCGACGCGGCCGCGGTTCCTCTCGAAGATCGGCGGGGTGTATTCGTCGGAGTGGTGGTGGAGCAAGATCCTCCGCTGCCGTAACGTCGCCCGGGACGTGTTCGACGCCGCGTCGAGCTGGGTCGAGATCTGCGACTGGATCCCGGCGGTTCTGACCGGTGAGCTGGACCCGAAAACGATCCGGCGCAGCGTTTGCGCCGCCGGGCACAAGGCGATGTTTCACCCGTCGTGGGGCGGGTTGCCGGACCGCGAGTTTCTCGAGGCCCTCGCTCCCGGTCTCGGCGCGCTGCGGGAGCGCCTCTACTCCGAGACGTCGACGGCCGACCGGCGCGCCGGCACGCTGTCACGGGAGTGGGCGCTCCGGCTGGGGCTTTCGCCCTCGGTGGCCGTCGCCGTGGGGGCTTTCGACGCGCACATGGGGGCCGTCGGCGCCGGAATCGCGCCCGGGACCCTCGTGAAGATCATGGGGACCAGCACCTGCGACATCATGATCCATCCCGCCGGGGACCCCCTCGGCGACATCCCCGGGGTCTGCGGCATCGTCGAGGGGTCCGTGATGGAGGGTTATTACGGCATCGAGGCCGGACAGTCGGCGGTCGGGGACCTCTTTCTCTGGTGCGTCCACCAGCTCGCGCCGGAGGGCTATGGCGGGACTCCGGAGGAGCGCTTCGAGCGCCTCGGGCGGGCGGCGGCCCAGCTGCGGGCCGGTGAAAGCGGGCTGCTGGCCCTCGACTGGAACAACGGCAACCGGACGGTGCTGGTGGACGTGCGCCTCACGGGATTGCTGATCGGGCAGACCCTCCATACGCGGGCGCACGAGATCTACCGCGCGCTGATGGAGGCCACCGGGTTCGGAGCGCTGGCCATCATCGACCGGATCGAGGAGTACGGCGTGCCGGTCCGGGAGGTCGTCAATTGCGGCGGGCTCGCGGCCCGGAACCCTCTCCTGATGCAGATCTACGCCGATATCGCCGGGCGCCCGATGAAGATTTCCCGGAGCGAACAGGCCCCGGCGCTCGGCGCCGCGATCTTCGCCGCGGTCGCCGCGGGCCGGGCGGCCGGGGGGTACGATTCCGTGGCCGCGGCGCAGCGGGCGATGGCGGGGACCGGCAGGGTATACGCGCCCGACCCCCGCAGCCACGCGGTCTACCGGCGCCTCTACGCCCTGTACCGCCGGATGCACGATGCCTTTGGAACCCGGGAGGGATCGGGTAACATGTACGGTGTGATGAAGGAACTTCTCGATATCCGGGATGAAGTGCGGCGGGCATGACGGATCTGGACGCGCTCAAGGAAGAGGTTTTCAGGGCCAACACGGAGCTGGTGCGCCTGGGGCTGGTGACCGGGACCTGGGGGAACGCCAGCGCCGTCGACCGCTCCCGCGGGATCGTGGTGATCAAGCCGAGCGGCGTCGACTACGCGTCGATGGCCCCCGGGGACATGGCTGTCGTGGACCTGGACGGCAGGGAGGTCGGCCCCGGGTTGCGCCCCTCTTCCGATACGGCGACGCACCTGGAGCTCTACCGGGCGTTCGAAGGGATCGGGGGCGTGGTCCACACGCACAGTCCTTATGCGACCATGTTCGCGCAGGCCTCGAGGGAGATCCCCTGCCTGGGCACCACGCACGCCGATCATTTCAGGGGCGCCGTGCCGGTGACCCGGTTCCTTTCGGAAGAGGAAGTGCGCGGGGAATACGAACGGGAAACGGGCCGGCTCATCGTCGAACGCTTCCGCGGGCTCGACCCGCTGGCGACGCCGGGCGTTCTCGTCGCCGGGCACGCGCCGTTCGCATGGGGAGCGCATGCCGCCGCCGCCGTCGAGAACAGCCTGGTCCTCGAGCGGGTGGCGCAGCTGGCGCTGGGGACCCTCGGGCTCGATCCCGGAATCGGCGCGCTTCCGGAATATATCCAGGAAAAACACTACCGCCGCAAGCATGGGCCCGATGCCTATTACGGCCAGGGGAAAACCCCCCCTTCCTAGCGACAGGAGCCTTTATGAAAAATATTCCATCCATCCATCTGGGGATCGTGGCCGTCAGCCGCGACTGTTTTCCGATCGAACTCTCCCGCGAGCGGCGGGGCCGGGTGGCGGCCGCCTGCAGGGAGGCGGGGGTGCCCGTTACGGAAATCGAGACCGTCGTCGAGAACGAGCGGGATGTCGGCACGGCCCTCGAAGAGATCGGGCGCAGGGGGGTCGACGCGCTCGTGGTCTATCTCGGGAATTTCGGCCCGGAAGGGCCGGAGACGCTGCTGGTGCAGAAGTTTTCCGGGCCCGCCATGCTCGCCGCGGCCGCGGAGGAGAGAGGGGACGACCTGGTCCAGGGGCGGGGGGACGCCTACTGCGGCCTGCTCAGCGCCTCCTACAACCTGGGGCTGCGGCGTCAGCGGCCGCACATCCCGGAGTACCCCGTGGGGGACCCCCGGGACGTCGCCGCCATGATCGGCGAGTTCCTCCCGGTCGCGCGCGTGGTGGAGGGGGTGCGCCACCTGAAAATCCTCTCGTTCGGCCCGCGCCCGTTCGATTTCCTGACCTGCCACGCCCCGATCCAGCCGTTGTTCGACCTCGGGGTCGAGGTCATGGAAAACAGCGAGCTGGATCTCTACGACCTGGTGCAGGCGGAGGAGAGGGACCCGGGGCTCCGGCGCATCGAGCTCGAGATCGCCGCCGAGCTCGGCGGGGGGAACACCTACCCCGACCTGGTGCCGAAGCTGGCCCGGTACGAGAGCGCCCTGGAGAAGTTCATGGCGGCGAACCTGGGGGCGAGCCGCTACGCCGCATTCGCCAACAAGTGCTGGCCCGCGTTCGAAAAGTACTTCGGCCACGTCCCGTGCTATATCAACTCCCGGCTGGCGGCCCGGGGCGTTCCCGTGGCCTGCGAGGCGGACATCTACGGCGCCCTGAGCGAATACATGTGCGTCTCGGCCACCGGGCGTCCTCCCGGCATCCTCGACATCAACAATTCGGTTCCCAGGGATATGTACGAGGGGAACCGGGCCGCCACGGGCGATTACGCGCTCTCCGATCTCTGGATGGGATTCCACTGCGGCAATACCTCCTCGGGATGCATGCTCGAACCGGCCATGAAACACCAGCTGATCATGCATAGGCTCCAGGAGCCCGGGCAGGAGCCCGATATCACCCGCGGCACGCTCGAGGGGCGGATCCAGCCGGGTCCCGTCTCCGTCTTCCGCGTCCAGTCGACTTCCGAGGCGCGCCTCCGGGCCTATGTCGCGCAGGGGGAGGTGCTCGACCTCAACCCGCGCTCCTTCGGTTCCATCGGGGTGTTCGCCGTCCGGGAGATGGGGCGTTTCTATCGTCACGTCCTGATCGAAAAGCGGTTCCCCCACCATACGGCCGTCGCCTTCGGCCATGCGGGGAAAGCGCTCTTCGCCGCATGCCGGATGCTCGGGATCGAAGAGCTCTTTTTCAACCACCCGAAGGGGTTGCCTTACCCCGGCGAGAATCCCTTTTAGGGCGGGAGTGCCATGCGCGTCATCGAGGTGCCGGGGCACGTCCGGGGGTTGATTTTCGACTGCGACGGGACGCTGGTGGATTCCATGCCGCTGCACATGCGCGCCTGGGAACACGCGGTCGCCTCCCTGGGGGGGCGATGGAACCCGGAGTTCTTCTCCTCCAAGAAGGGGATGCCGGAAAGGCGCATCGTCGGGCTCTACAACGAGTACTACGGGACCGCGTGGGACCCGGAGGAGACGGTCCGGGTCAAGCACGCCTTCTTCCACGCCCACGCCGACCTCTTTCAGCCGATCCCCCACGTGGTCCGCGTCGCCAGGGAATACCGCGGCCGCCTGCCGATGGCGGTGGCCTCGGGCGGAATCCTGGAAATCGTCGCGCTGGAACTGGACGCGATCGGGGTCGGGGACTGTTTCAGCGTCATCCTCACCGCCGATGACGCGATCCGGCCCAAACCGGCCCCCGACCTCTTCCTCGAAGCCGCCCGGAGGCTGGGCGTCCCCCCGGAGACGTGCCAGGTCTTCGAGGACGGCGACCTGGGGCTCGAGGCCGCGCGCGCGGCCGGGATGCTGGCGACCGACGTGAGGTAGAGGCCCGGCGGGGGTGGAGAGCGGGCTCATTTTCGGGGGGTGGTATGACGGCGGCGATCACGCTGGACAGGGTCACCAAGACCTTCGGCCCCACCACGGCGGTGCGCGGTTTCACCCTGGAGGTCCCGGCCGGGGCGCTGTGCGGCGTCATCGGTCCGAACGGGGCGGGGAAGACCACCCTGATCCGCATGATCCTGGGGATCCTCCTTCCCGACAGCGGCCGGTTGTCGGTGCTGGGGTGCGGCTCGGCCCTGGAGGCCAGGGACCGGATCGGCTACCTCCCCGAGGAGCGGGGGCTCTACCGGAAGATGCGGGTCCGGGATTTCCTTGCCTACATGGCCCGGATCAAGGGGATGCGCGATCCGGAAATCGCCGCCGAAACGCGGTCCTGGCTCGACCGGGTCGGGCTCGGCGACGCCGCCGGCCGCCGGTGCGAGGAACTGTCCAAGGGGATGCAGCAGAAGGTCCAGTTCATCACCTCCGTGATCCACCGGCCCGAACTCCTGATCCTCGACGAGCCTTTCAGCGGGCTGGATCCCGTGAACCAGAGGCGGATGAAGGAACTGGTCCTCGGGGAGCACCGGCGCGGGGCGACCGTCCTGTTCTCCACCCACATCATGCAGCACGCCGAGGAACTGTGCGACCACGTCGTGATGATCCACCGGGGAGACAAGGTGCTCGACGGGCCGCTCTCCTCCATCCTCGAGTCGCGTGACGGGCGCCGCATCCTCTTCGAGCCGCTCGATCGCGGTACGCTCCCGGCGGCCCTCGGCCGCGTCGACGGCGTCCAGGGGATCGAGATCGAAGGAAGCGCCTGGAACCTCCTCCTCGAACCCGGGGCGGACCTCGCGGAGGTGATCCCCGCACTCGCCTCCGCGGTGACCCCCGCCCGGGTCCTGCTCCGGCGCCCCACGCTCGAGGACATCTTCATCGACATCGTCTCCGGCGGAGGGGGGGAGGGCGGGGACGGGTTGCGGGCCGGTCTCGGGGAAGGGGCCGGGGAGGGGGACGCATGAGAAAGGTGCTGCACGTGGCCGTGCGCGAATTCATCGCCACGGTGACGGCCAGGGGTTTCCTGTTCGGGATCCTCCTGACCCCCGTCATCGTGCTCCTCATGGTTTTCCTCCTCCCGCGCCTGACGGCGAAGAATGCGCCGCGGGTGGACGGGACGGTGGCCGTCATCGATATCTCCGGCGAGGTGGCCCCGGGGCTCGCCCGCTATCTCTCGCCCGCCGCCATCCGGGAGCGGCGGCTCGAGGAGCTCCGGCGGCTGCGGGCGTTCGCCTCCTCCGAAATCGGGGACGGGGCCGCGGCCGGCGCCCTCATCGGCTCCTCCCTGGAGGAGCCGCCCGATGAGGTGCCGCGCCTGACGGTGGCCGCGCTCCCGCCCGGGGCCGATCTCGAAAGGGAGAAGGAGCGGCTGAAGCTCCCCCTCTCGCCCCGGCCGGCGGAGGGGGCGCTCCTGGCCCTCGCCCTGGTCCCCGCGGGCGCGGTGACGCGGGAGGGGGGGCGCTTCGAAGACTACAACCTGCTGGTGCGGGACGGGCTGGATGACCGCCTGGTCGACGAGCTGCACGAGGGGCTCGAGGATTCCATCCGGGGGGCGAGATTGCGGGGTTCCGGGATCGAGCCGGGACTCGTGGCCGAACTGGCCCGGGTCGAGCGCCCGCACCCGCGGGTGTTGACCGAGGAGGGCGAGCGCCGGTCGAACCGGATCCTGAACCAGATCCTGCCGATCTCCTTCATGGTGCTGCTGCTGATTTCGGTGCTCACCTCGAGCAGCAGCCTGCTCACGACCACGATCGAGGAGAAATCGAACCGCATCGTCGAACTGCTGCTCAGCGCCCTCTCCTCGCGGCAACTGATGGCGGGGAAGATCCTGGGGCAGATGGCGGTGGGGCTCGTGATCCTGGTCCTGTACGCGGGGATGGGGATCGCGGCGCTCGCCTCCTTCACCCTGACCGGGCTGGTCGACCCGGTCCTCCTCCTGTTCCTGCTGATCTTTTTCGTGCTGTCGTACTTTACGGTCGCGGCCCTGATGGCGGCCGTCGGCTCGGCCGTGAGCGAACTGCGCGACGCGCAGCCCCTGATGACGCCGATCATGACGGTTTTCATGGTCCCCTGGCTGCTCATGGTCCCCATCAGCAGTCACCCGAATTCGCTCATGGCCGTCGTTTTGAGCTTCATCCCGCCGATCGGGAGCTTCGTGACCCTCCTGCGCATGGCGTCGAACACGCCCCCCCCCGCCTGGCAGGTGGCCCTGGCGGTCGCGGCGAGCGCCGCGGGCGCCTGCGCCTCGCTCTGGTTCGCGGCGAAGGTGTTCCGCGTGGGGGTCCTGATGTACGGCAAGCCCCCGACTCTCCGGACGCTGGTGCGCTGGGCCCGGGTCCCCGATTGACGGCGGGGGTCAGCGGCCGCCCACGTTCCAGTAGACCAGGGCGGAGCGGACCTCGGGAGGCCACAGGTAGCGGCCGCAGCGCCAGTGCAGCCGGCGCCGCAGGAGCGTGAGCAGGTAGCCGTCATGCTCCGGGTCGTCGGTGAGGCCGAGAAAGCGCTTCAGGTCCCCGTGGGCCTCCTCGATGCTCGCGCTCACCCGCGGCTTCCAGAGCCCGGTGTTTTCCATCAGCACGTTGGCATAGACGCCCATCTCGATGAGGATGTTGTAGGCGATCGTGAAATTGGGGCTGTCGAGGGGCTGCCCCCAGATGTGGCGCGCCGCCTCGGCGCGGATCCCGTCGAGCGACGGCGCCCGCAACAGGAGGAAGCAGGTGCGGCGGGTGCAGGCGATCATGCGCAGGACGAAGGCTTCCAGGTCCGGATAGCCGTACATGGCGTGGGAGCAGAGGGAAAAGTCGTGGGGCTCGACGTAGACGTCGGGCCAGCTCCCCTCCACGATCGACACGTTGCCGATCTTCTCCTCCTCGAGGCTTTCGCGCATCACGGCGATCATGGACTCCGAGGGCTCCACGGCGGTGACGTGGCGCGCGCGCCGGGCGAGCAGGGCGGCCCAGGAGCCGGTCCCGGCGCCTATGTCCAGCACCGTCGAACCGGCGTCGAGCTGCGAGAGGATGAAATCGCGGCTCGAGTCGGGGCGCTCCCAGCGCCGCCGGACCCCCTGCTTGAACTGCCGCGCCCGCTCGTTCCAGGGATCGCGCGGGGGGGCTTCGGCGCCGCCGCCTGCGCGCCCCGCCGCCCGGATCTCGACGAGCTCTTCCCAGAGCTGACTCCAGTCGGTGATTTTTTCCATAGGGATTCCATTTTATAATAAAAGAAGGAAGAGTGTAACGCGAAGCTCGGGCGGCCCGAACATTCCTTTTGCCCGCGGGAGGGGGCCGGGCGGGAAGGAGGACCCATGCGGACGCTGTCGGACATCCTGGACGAACGGACCGGGCGGGGAGAACTGCGGGAAATTCTCGACGGGGGGTGGGTGCGCTGCCGCGCCTGCGCCCACCGCTGCCTGATGGCCGAAGGGGCGCGCGGCGCCTGCCGGGTGCGCCGCAACCGCGGGGGGGAGCTCTACGTCCCCTTCGGCTACGTCTCCGGGGCGCAATGCGACCCGATCGAAAAGAAGCCCTTTTTTCATGTGCGCCCGGGCGCGCTGGCCTACAGCTTCGGCATGCTCGGGTGCAACCTCTGCTGCGACTACTGCCAGAACTGGATCACGTCGCAGGCCCTGCGGGACCCCGGCTCGGCCGTCTTCCCGCAGGAGGCGACGGCGGGCGGGCTGGTCGCCGCGGCGCTCGACGGCGGCGCCGGGATCGTGGTCAGCACCTACAACGAGCCCCTCATCACGGGCGAGTGGGCGGCGGCCGTTTTCAGGGAGGCGCGCGCGGCGGGACTGCTGACGGGCTATGTCTCCAACGGCTTCGCGACCCCCGAAGCATGGGACTATATCGGCCCCTGGCTCGACCTGTGCAAGATCGACCTGAAGACGTTCGACGAGAGCGGCTACCGCCGCCTGGGAGGGGGGCTCGAGCCGGTGCTCGATTCGATCCGCACCCTTTTCCGCCGCGGGGTCTGGGTGGAAGTGGTGACGCTCCTCGTTCCCGGCTTCAACGATTCGGACCCGCAGCTCCGGGGGATGGCCGAATTCATCGCCGGCGTCTCTCCGGACATCCCCTGGCACGTGACCGCGTTTCACCCCGATTACCGGATGACGGACTCCAGGCGCACGGCGCCCGCGGACCTCGTGCGCGCCGCCGGGATCGGCCGCGCGAGCGGCCTCCGCTACGTCTATGCCGGCAATCTCCCGGGCCGGCTGGGGGAATGGGAGAACACCCGCTGCCCCGGCTGCGGGCGGCTCCTCATCGAGCGGCGCGGGTACCGTATTACCGGCCGCGCCCTCGGCGCGGAGGGACGGTGCCCCTCCTGCGGCCGCGCGGTCCCGGGCCGGTGGGGGGAGGGAACGGGGCCTCAGCCGTAGATGTACAGGATGTCGACGCCGTCCGGGTTTTCGTCCAGCGCGGTGCGCAGCAGGGCGGCCAGTTCCGCGTCGATCCCCTTCCCCTCGAGGTAGTCGAGCGTGTCCCGGTTGAGGAAATAGTCGTCGTCCTCTTCAAATTCCTCCTCGAGGTTGTCGATGAGGAAATCGAGATCGGCTTCGGTGATCGTTCCCAGCAGCTTCCGTTCTCGGTTATCGGGTTGCACGGCGAACAGCTGTATGTGGCTCATCGTCCCTCCAGGGTCTGTGCGGTACCATCGCCCGCACCTAATCTTCCATGGAATCGGCGCCCGCGCAACAGGAAATGTCCAGGAGGCGGCGGACCTCCCGCTCCACCCCGGGCGCGCAGAGGACGCAGTGGGCGCGGTCGATGCGCCCGTCCCCGGTCCGCGTCAGGAAACGGGCCCCGCATTCGTCGGCGACGACCCGGGCGGGGGCATAGTCCCACTCCATCCCCCGGCCGCTCAGCCAGACGTCGGCCTTCCCCCGCGCCAGCATCACGACGTTGCAGGCGCCCCCGTAGGCACGCACGGTCCAGCACTCCTCGAGCAGGCGCCGGACGCCCTCACCGGGCCACGAGGCCGACGCCGCGTTGAACCCGCTGACGGTCACGATGGACCGGTCCAGCCTCGAGACGGCCGATGCCGCGACCCGGGTGCCGTTCAGGAAGCAGCCGGCCCCCGCGGCGGCGTGGAGGGTCTCGTCGAGGGCGGGGCAGTGGATCACCCCCACGCGCACCCGGCCCCCTTCCTCCAGCGCCAGCTGGACGGCCCAGTAAGGGGAGCCGCGGACGAAGTCCTTGGTCCCGTCGATGGGATCGACGAGCCAGCGGCGGCCCGAGCGGGAGGGAAGGACCGCCCCCTCCTCCCCCAGGATGCCGTCGAGAGGGAAGCGCTCCTCGAGCATCCGGGCGATGCGGTGCTCGGTTTCCCGGTCGGCGCGCGTCACGGGGGACGCGTCTTCCTTCTCCTCGACCGGCGGGGGGGCGCCGAAGTGGCCGAGGGCCACTTCTCCGGCGGCGGTGGCTATTTCCAGGGCTTTTTCCAGTTCGCGCGCGTAGGTGTTCATGAGAGGATACCCTACATCATCGGCGGGCCGGCGTCCATGCGCGAAAGCGCCCGGTTTCCGCGGCCGGGGAGCAGGCGGGACTTGATTTGTCTTTCGCGCGGCGCTTATGATGTGGGGTCCATGAAAACCATAACGCTCGAAATCAACGGCAAGATGCGCACGATACCCCCGGTGGCCAGCGTCCGGGAACTGCTCGGGGTCCTGGGGATCGAGGGGAATCAGGTCGCGGTCGAACTGAACCGCGCCATCGTGCGCCGGGCGGAGTGGGACGCAACGCCGATAGCCGACCGGGATCGCGTCGAGATTGTCCAATTCGTCGGCGGAGGATAGCGGTCATGGCCTATGCACGGGAAACGGATCCACTGGTTCTGGGAGGGAAGACATTCCGCTCGCGCCTCCTGGTGGGGACGGGAAAATACGAGACCTTCCCCCTCATGAAGGAAGCGCTCGAGGCCTCGGGCGCCGAAATCGTGACGGTGGCGGTGCGCCGGGTGAACCTGGACCGTTCCTCGGAATCGATGCTCGACTACATCGACACGGAGCGCTACACGCTTCTGCCCAACACGGCCGGCTGCTATACGGCCGACGATGCCGTCCGGACGGCGATGCTCGGGCGGGAGGCGGGACTGAGCGACTGGGTGAAGCTCGAGGTCATCGGGGACGAGAAGACCCTCTTCCCCGATACCGGCGCGTTGCTCGAGGCCACCCGCATCCTGGTCCGGGAAGGGTTCGTGGTCCTGCCCTACACCAACGACGACCCCGTCATGGCCCGGAAACTGGAGGACGCCGGCGCGGCCGCCATCATGCCCCTGGGCGCCCCGATCGGGTCGGGAATGGGGATCCAGAACCCCGCCAACCTCCGGATCATCATGGAGACCGTCAACCTCCCCGTCATCGTCGACGCGGGGGTGGGGACGGCCTCGGACGCCAGCCTGGCGATGGAACTGGGCAGCGACGCCGTGCTGATGAACACGGGGATCGCCGGGGCCGGGGATCCGGTCGCCATGGCCCGGGCGATGAACCTGGCCGTGGAAGCCGGCCGGGCGGCGTTCAAGGCGGGCCGCATCCCCAGAAAACTCTACGCCACGGCCAGCAGCCCCTCGGAGGGGATCTCGCGTTAGGCGTGCGGGGCGGCCGCCCCTTCGTTTCGGGACCGGAATCGTGAAGACTCTCACAGTAAACCTGAAGGAACGCAGCTACCGCGTCGTCGTCGGAGGAGGGGCGCTCGCCCGTTCCGGGGATATCCTCTCCCGGCAGGGGTTCCGGACGGCCCCCGTCATCGTGGCCAACAGTACCGTTCTGCGGCTCCACGGCGACCGGCTGCTCGGGGCGCTCAGGGGCGCTTTCGGCCCCTCCCCCCTCATCCGGATCCCCGACGGGGAACGGTACAAGAACCACCAGACCCTTCTGAAAATCTATGACGGCCTGTTCCGGGCCCGCGCCGACCGGCGCTCCTGGATCCTGGCCTTCGGCGGCGGGGTGACCGGGGACATCGCCGGGTTCGCCGCCGCCACCTTCATGCGCGGCATCCGTTTCGTGATGGTCCCGACGACCCTCCTCTCCCAGGTGGACAGCTCCATCGGCGGGAAGACGGGCATCAACGTCCCCCAGGGGAAGAACCTCGTCGGCGCCTTTCACCAGCCCTCGGCCGTTCTCGCCGACACCGGCGTGCTCGAGACCCTCCCAGGCCGGCAGCTGCGATCGGGCCTTTTCGAGGTCCTCAAGTGCGGCGCCATCCGCAGCCGGCCGCTGCTCGATTACATCGACCGGAGACTTCCCGACATCCTGAACCGCCACCCGGGAGCCCTGGAGCACATCATCGTGGCCGCGGCCGGGATCAAGGCGGAGGTGGTCTCCCTGGACGAAACGGAGGGCGGGCTGCGGATGATCCTGAATTACGGGCATACCATCGGCCATGCCATCGAGGCGGCGGGGGGTTACCGCAGGTTCACGCACGGGGAGGCGGTCGCCTGGGGCATGATCGCCGCCCTGGGGTACGGCAGGGAACTGGGGGTGCTCGGCGCGGAGGAGACCGGGCGCCTGAACCGGCTGATACGAAAAGCGGGCCCGCTCCCGGCCGTCGGCGGGCTGGGACCGGAAGCGGTGTGGCGCGCGCTTCTGCGCGACAAGAAATTCGGCGGGGGGGACGTCCGGATGGTGCTCCTGCGCGGCCTGGGGGAGGGGGCGGTCTTCAACGGGATCGACGCCCGGTCCCTGCGGCGGTTCCTCGGGCGGTTCCTCGGCGGGAACGGCGACCTTGACTAGGCTCCCGGGAGGCGAGGAAAGGGCGCGCAGTGTCCGCCGCATTTTCGGGGCGATCGCCGGCCGCTACGATTTTCTCAATCATGCCCTGTCGGCCAACCTGGACCGGCGCTGGCGCGCCGCGTGCGTACGCGAGGTCGGGCGGCGGCTCCGCGCCCCCTCTCCCCTGATCCTGGACGTGGGATGCGGGACGGCCGATCTCGCCCTGGCGGTTTCGCGCCTCGGGCGGGTGGTCGGCTGCGACTTCAGCCGTCCCATGCTCGAGCGGGGGGCCGAAAAGGTCGCGCGCGCCGGCCGCGCGATCGAACTCCTGGAAGCCGACGCGCTGCACCTTCCTTTCGGCGACCGGTCGTTCGACGCCGTCGTCAGCGCCTTCGTGCTGCGGAACCTCGCCGACCTCGACCGGGGACTCGAGGAAATGAGGCGGGTGCTGCGTCCCGGGGGGGTCCTGGCCGTGCTCGATTTCGGCATGCCGCGGCTGCCGGTGGTGTCGGGGTGCTACCGGTTCTATTTTCTGAGGGTGTTGCCCCGGATCGGGAAATGGGTGTCGGGGGTGGACGGGGCCTACGGCTACCTTCCCCGGAGCGTGGAGGAGTTTCCGCCCGCCGAGGAGCTGAGGGAACGGGCCATCCGTGCCGGGCTCGAGGGGGTGCACTGCCGGCGGGTGAGCGGGGGGATCACGGTGCTGCTCACGGGGTCCCGGCCGCTGGGAGAGTGACCCCCGGCCGGGACCCCGGCGGGCGCGTCCGCGCCGGAGGAGCTTAATCCTCGATCCAGCCGGGAAGGGCGCCGCTCCTGCGCGCCTCTTTCTCCAGGTCGGCGAGCGCGTCCCTGGCTTTGGCCAGGTTTTCCTTGTTCAGGTCCTGCAGGTAGTAGCTTTTCTGCAATTCCCGCTGAATGTCTTCCCGGTGAAAGCCGTCCGACTGCTTGTAGAATTGATCCTGGAGCTGGTTGATCTTGAGGACGAGGGTGTCCCGCTCCCTCTCGAGGTCCTTGACCGCGAGGCGCGCTTCGGCCATGGTCTTGCGCCAGAAGCTTTCGGGGCGCCCCTCGAAATCTACCGGCTCGTCCGGGTCGGCGGCAACCGCGGCGGCTTCCTTCTCCGCCGGCGGCGCACTCTCGGCGGTGGCCGGCTCCTCGGCCTGGCCGGTGGAGTACCGGGCCGCTTCCTCGCCCGTGATCACCCGGACCTGTCCGATCGCCTCCCGGCGCTCTTTTTCCTTTTTGGCGAGATCGCCCAGCGATTGCGCCTGGAGCGCAACCGCCAGGGCCAGGCTGAGTGCGACGGCAAAAACGGATACTCTCATGGGAACACCTCGTTTTGGATATCCTGAATCATGTCCAAAAAATGATAATACATAGCTAAATAGACCTAAAGTCATAATGTAATGCTTCAGGTTCTTACCCGGACCTCCCCCTCGAGTTCCACCCCGTGGCGGCGACCCGTTCGGGGGTCGGCCGACAGGGTGGCGCCCCGGAGGGTGATCCCGATTCTGCACACCCGCTCCCCCTCGGCCGCCATCCCCCCGGACTCATTGTAATACCGAAACGCCAGATCGGAAATGCGGCCGGTCACAATCTGGGGCGGGCCCGAGCCGGAGACCATTTCCAGGGTGCCAGCGGAGGGGTTGAACCGGAGGACCACATCCTCGTCGGAATCTTCCATGTCCCCGTCGGGGTCTCCCTTGTCCCCCCCGGCCGCTCCCTTGATATCGGTTCTGAGCCTCACGGAGGAGGGGCTCCGGAGGCTGACCCCCTCGATCCCGGTCCTGTGCGGGTCGTTCCCCGCCTGGCGCGCAAAGCGCTCGACGGTGTCGAGCGCCAGGCGCGTGTCCTGGATCAGCGACCGCATTTCGGCCTGATAGGCCGCTTTCTGCTGGAGCTCCCCCAGGAGGGCGAAGACCGAGGCCCCGAGGACGAGAAAGATCAGCGCGCACACCAGCAGCTCGGCCAGCGAAAAGCCTTCTTCACCCCTGCCGCGGATGCCGTCGGGCCGTGGGCCGGTCATGGCGTTCCGGGACCGAAAACCGTTGTGAGATCGAGGGATTGGTTGAACATCGGACGGATGTTGACCTCCCCCCCCTCCCCGATCGGTACCACGTGCACCGTCACCCTCCTTGCCCTCACGTGTATGCCCGGGCGCGGATCGCCGACCGCGTCCGTTTCCCAGGTGATGCGGTACAGATTCAGCGCCGCACCACTCCACGGATCCCGGATCCCGATCGTCCGCGGGCCGTGGACCCCCGGCGCGAACGCCCCGTCCGAAGGGTTCCGCCGGTAGAGATCGGAAAGCGATTCCATCGTGCTCCGCGCGGCAATGGCCGCGGTCCCCTTCGAGCGGTCCAGGCAGCCGAGGGCCGCCGTCACCGCCAGCAGCTGTCCGACCGCCAGCAGGCCGAAGGTCAAGAGGCCGAAGGCCAGGAGCAGTTCGGCCAGGCAGAACCCCCCGCAATCCCCGGTGCGGTCCGATCCGGTCACGGGATTAAGTCCCTTTATCTCATCGGCAGCGGCGGCGCGATCCGTAAAATTTCCTGGCTGTTTTCCCAGCGGTTTTGTCCCCGGTTTTTGCTTCAATTCCCGCCCGTTCAGGATATACTCCTCCGAATGCACATAACCGAAGGAATACAGAAGGTCGTCGCCGGCCGGCACCTCAGCCGCGCCGAGGCCGAAAGTCTCATGAACGAGATCATGTCCGGCCGGGCCACCCACGCGCAGATCGCGTCGTTCCTGACCGCCCTGCGCATGAAATGCGAGACCGTGGAGGAGCTGATCGGTTTCGCCCGGGTGATGCGGGACAAGGCGTCGCGCGTCTCCCCCCGGTCGATGGTCGACGCCGCATTCTCGGGCACCGATCGCGAAATGCTCGTGGATACCTGCGGCACCGGGGGGGACGCCACCGGCACGTTCAATATTTCCACCGCCACCGCCTTCGTCGTCGCCGGGGCCGGCGTCCGGGTCGCCAAGCACGGCAACCGCAGCGTCTCCAGCCTCTGCGGCAGCGCGGACGTGGTGGAAGCCCTCGGCATCCGGATCGATCTGCCGGCCGAAGCCGTGGCGCGCTGCATCGACGAGGCGGGGATCGGGTTTCTCTACGCGCCGCTGCTGCACGAGGCGATGCGCTACGTCGTGCTGGCCCGCCGGGAGATGAAGATTTGGACCGTGTTCAACCTCCTGGGGCCGATCTGCAACCCCGCCCGGGCCACGGCCCAGGTCCTCGGCGTCTACGACGAGGACCTCACCGAAATCATGGCCCAGGTCCTGTGCGAACTCGGGACCCGGCGCGCGTTCGTGGTTCACGGCGCCGACGGCCTGGACGAGATCACCACCAGCGGCGAGAGCAAGATCTCGGAGGTGACGGGGGGCGGGGTCCGGACCTACTACGTGACCCCGGAGGATTTCGGCATCGCCCGCGCCCCGATCTCCGCCCTCCGCGGGGGGGACGCGGCCGAGAACGCGGAGTTGATCCGCTCCATCCTCTCCGGCGCGGAGGGGGCGCAGAGGGACGTGGTCCTGCTCAACGCGGCCGCCGGGCTGGTGGTCGGCGAAAAGGCCTCCGGCCTGCGGGAGGGGATCGAAATGGCGCGGGAGTCGATCCGCTCCGGCCGGGCGCTCGCCTGTCTCGAAACTCTCAGGGAACTCTCTCAAGGCATGGCCCCCTCCCGGTAGGGCCGGCGCTACTCGAATCGGATCCGCCCCCCGGGACTCACGACGATGCGGTAGGCGCCGGTGCCGTCCGCGACGGTGAAGGACCCCGCCGGCGCCGCGTTCCCCCGGGGATGGAACCGGAGCGGGTGCGAGGGCAGCGAGGTGATCCGGATCCCCCGCGGAAAGTCACGGAGCGACGCCGCATAGGGCTCGCCGCTCTCCGGGTCGCTCCAGCCGTAGCCGTCGGCGGAGACGTCGAACCGGACCGAGGTGTTGGCCGTGATGGAGCGCATGCGGCCCCACTGGAGCGACGCCTCGACCGCCTTGGCGCTCTCCCACAGAGTCCACGCCCGCTCGATGCGTGCAACGCCGGGCAGGGCGACGGAAGCCAGGACCGCGGCCAGGGCCAGCGCGAGGAGGAGCTCGGCCAGGCTCGAGCCTGCCGTGGATCGGTAAAGTGCGGGGCGTGTTCCGGTCACCCCTTTCTAATGAGGCAGGGCGGTTTTGAGCGAAAAAATCGTTTGCCGCTACCGGGGCGCGGCGAGGTACCAGCGGAGGAAGTCCAGTCCCCTGAAGAGGGCGAGGGCCGATGCGGCCCCCAGAAACACGCCGAAGGCGAGCTTGGTCTGAAGGTTCGACCTGCGGAAGAGGATCAGGAAGATCCCCAGGAGGGTGCCGAGCAGGGAGCCGGCGAAGATGGTCAGCAGCGCCAGCGGCCAGCCGAGAAAGGCCCCCACCATCGCCATCATCTTGACATCCCCCATCCCGAGCCCCTGGCGCCGGCGCAGTTTTTCATAGGCGAAACCGACGGCCAGCAGGAGCCCCCCGCCGATGAGGGCCCCCAGCACCGACCCGATCCAGGGGAGGGCGGCGGGCGCGGCGTCCCCGAAAAGGGAGGCGGCGGCCACGGAAACCGCGTCCATGTAGAATGCGGGCTCCTGCCAGGGGCTCAGCACGATCCCGGCCACCGTCCCGGGGAGGGTGATCTTGTTGGGGAGGACGCGGTGGTCGTAGTCGGTGAAGACCAGGACGATCACGGCCGCCAGAAAGAGGGAATTGACCAGGGTGGGGGAGGAAAGGCCCCAGGTGCGGATCGAGACGAAAAAGGCGAGGGCCGTCAGGAGTTCGACCGCCGGGTAGCGGGCCGGGATCGGGCGGCGGCAGGCGCGGCATTTCCCCCCGAGGAGGAGATACGAGAGCACCGGGATGTTGTCCCAGGGGCGCACCGGGCGGCCGCAATCGGGACAGGCGGAACCGGGGAAGACGATCGATTTTCCCCGCGGGATGCGGTAGATGCAGACGTTCAAAAAGCTCCCCACGACGAGGCCCAGCAGGGTATAGGCGGCGGTCTCTATCGGCATGGGCAGATTCTAATGGATCCGGTGGGGGATGGAAAAGGAAATTTGCGGCGGGCGGGGACTCAGCGGTCCCCGCCCGCCGCGGAAGGGTTACTTGAGATCGGGCACGTTGGCACTGCTCCCCTTGGCGATCTCGAAGTCGTTCGACTCGAGCAGGGTGTACATCGCCTTCTGGACCGTGACCACCGCCTGCTTGTAGCGGATCAGGGACTGCAGTTCCTGGTACTCGGCCGTGGACAGCTCGTTCTGCCGCTGCAGTACCAGGTAGTTCTGGCTCAGCCCCGCCTGGAAGCGTTTTTCCTCCCCTTCCAGCCGTTCCTGCGCCAGGCGCCGGGCGACGCCCGAAGTCTCCACCTGCTTGCGGTTGGTCTCGAGGGCCTGCAGCGCGTTGCGGATCTCGACCTGGATCGACTGCTCCGTCTTGCGGATGGTCATCAGCTGCTGCCGCTTCTGGATATTCTGCTGGGCGATCTGGGCGTCGATGCTGCGGTTGCGCAGGGGGATGGTGACCTGCAGCTGCAGCTGCCAGTTGGTGTAGCCCTCGGTCCACATCGTCTTGTAGGCGTTGCCGATGCCGCCGACCAGGGCGGGGGGGGTCAGGAGGATGGGGTTGCCGCTGGTGTCCAGGACGCATTCCCCCGTGAACTGGTTTTTCTGGCACCCCTGGGGGCCGGCCGTGCCGGTGCCGCCGAACTGCCCGGTGAGGTCGAACTGCCACTTCCGGTTGTTCTGGTTCAGGCGCTTGCGGATATCGAGCTGCTGCAGGTTGAGGTCGGCCTGCCGCAGTTCCGGCCGGTTCTGGAGCGCGGTGTTGATGGCGGTCTCGACGTCGACCTTGAACTCCTTGAAATCGGGCCGGTCGGTCGGGACGATGACCTTGCGCCAGATGTCGGCGTTACGGTCGTTGGACACCAGCGAGCGCAGGGTGTTCTGCGCGCGCAGGATCGTTTCCTCGGCCGAGATCAGGTCCACCTCGCGGCTGGCGGCCGTGGCTTCGGCGTCCGTGACGTCGATCGGGGCGGAGGTCCCGACCTCCACCTTCTTGCGGCTGTCGCGGAGGTTGATCTGGGCCAGCTTGACCGAGTTGCGCCGGATCTCGTAGTTGCGGATCGCGCTCACCAGGTCCCAGTAGGCGGTCTGGATGTTGGAGATCGTGTCGGTGACCTTCTGCTTGAACTCGCTGTCGGTCAGGGTCAGGTCGAGGTTGGCCAGCTTGAGGTTGG
>JAAYCX010000039.1 GCA_012729555.1 Acidobacteriota bacterium | reverse complement strand
TCCTTGTCCAAGTTGGTGCCGTACTTCTTGATCAGTTCCTTGGAGACCTCGGCCGGGACCGGAACGTACCGGCTGAACTCCATGGTGAACTCCGCCTTCCCCTGGCTCGAGGACCTGAGGTCGGTGGAATACCCGAACATCTCCGAAAGGGGCACGTCGGCGTCCACCCGGGCGAACCCTTCCGATTCGGTGGTCCCGACGATGATGCCGCGGCGCTGCATGATGGTGCGGACGAAGTTGCCCTGGAACTCCACCGGGCCCTCCACGCTCACCTTCATGAGCGGCTCCAGGATGTGGGGGCGGGCGCGGTGGTAGAACTCCCGGAAGGCCCCCCGGGCCGCCGCCTGGAAAGCGTTGTCGGAAGAGTCCACCGAGTGGGCCGCCCCGTCGTTGACGACCACCCGCAGCCCCGTCACCGGGAAGCCGATCAGCCGCCCCTTCTTCAACATGGAGCGGAACCCCTTCTCCACCGAGGAAATGAACTCGCGCGGGATCGCGCCGCCGACGATCTCGTCGACGAACTCGAACTCGCCCGACTCCAGCGGCTCGACAAACCCCCCGACGCGCCCGTACTGCCCGGAGCCCCCCGTCTGCTTCTTGTGGGTGTAGTCGAAATCGACCCTCCGGCTGATCGCCTCGCGGTAGGCCACCTGCGGCGCCCCGGTCTCCACCTCGGCGCCGTACTCGCGCTTCATCCGCTCCACGTAGACGTCCAGGTGGAGTTCCCCCATCCCGGAGATGATGGTCTCCCCCGACTCCTCGTCCATGTGGGTCTTGAAGGTCGGGTCCTCCTTGGTGAAGCGGTTGAGCGCCTTCGCCATGTTCCCCGCCATCTTCCGGTCCCTGGGGGCGACGGTGAGGTGGATGACCGGGTCGGGCACGTGCATCGAGGTCATGGCGTAATTCACCTTGTCCGAGGTGAAGGTGTCGCCCGAGGCGCAGTCGATGCCGAACAGCGCCACGATGTCCCCGCCGTGCGACTCGGTGATCTCCTCCATTTCATTGGAGTGCATCCGCACCAGCCGGCCGACGCGCACATCCTTGCCGGTGCGCCGGTTGACGATGGTGTCCCCCCGCTTGAGCGTCCCCTGGTAGATCCGGATGTAGGTCAGCTGCCCGAAGCGGGTCTCCTCGAGCTTGAACGCCAGCGCCACCAGCGGGGAATCGGGGTCGGAATTGAGGACCACCTTGTCCTCGTCCTTCGCGAGGTCGAGGGCCTCGTTGACGACCTCGGTCGGGTCGGGCAGGTACTCGGTGACCGCGTCGAGCAGCGGCTGGATGGCCGTGTTCTTGTAGGCCGACCCCATGAACACGGGGGTCAGCTGCAGGGAGAGCGTCCCCCGCCGCGCCGCCTCGTGGATCATCTCCGGGGTGGCCCGCTCCTCGAGGGCCGCCTCGAGCAGCTCGTCGGAAAACATCGAGAGCGCGTCGAGCATCTCCTGGCGCTTTTCCTCCGCCTGGCCCAGCAACGCCGCGGGGATCTCCTCGATCCGGCGCTCCTCTCCGCCGGGACCGTCGAAGTAGTGGGCCTTCATGTGGACCAGGTCCACCACCCCCTCGAACTTGGCCTCGAGCCCGATCGGTATCTGCATCATGACGGCGTTGTGCTTGAGCTTCTCGCGCAGGTGCTCGACCACGCGGAAGGGGTTGGCCCCCGACCGGTCGAGCTTGTTGATGAAGGCCAGGCGCGGCACGTTGTAGCGCCGCATCTGCCGGTCGACCGTCAGGGACTGGGACTGCACCCCCGCCACCCCGCAGAGCACCAGCACGGCCCCGTCGAGCACCCTGAGGGAGCGCTCCACCTCGATGGTGAAATCGACGTGCCCCGGGGTGTCGATGAGGTTGATGAAATGCCCCGCCCACTCGCAGTAGGTGGCGGCCGAGGCGATGGTGATCCCGCGCTCGCGCTCGAGGTCCATCGAATCCATCACGGCGCCCACGCCGTCCTTCCCCCTCACGTCGTGCATCACGCGGATGCGCTGGGTATAGAAAAGGATGCGTTCCGTCAAAGTGGTCTTGCCGGAATCGATATGTGCGCTGATTCCGATGTTTCTTACGCGTTTCAGGTCCCTGATCAAGTCCTTAACCTCTTTCCTTATTATTACAAATCGAGCAGCAAATAGTACCAGATATGTCAAGCGCCCACCCGGGCCGGCTTTGGGAGGGGGCCCCCCTTACCGCAGCTTGGGGCGGATCCCGTGGCGGATGTCCATTGGCGTCCTTTAGGCGCTCGGTCACCCCGATCCTGCACGACCGGGTGCGACATTTACAGTCTCCCTGACTCCCCCGCCGCCGCGGACCCTCCCGGACCGGGGCGACCCCGCAAAATTTCCAGCCGATCCCACGCCCGGATAATTGCCACTAGGCCATCATGATCATATAATTAACTAAGTTTTGAAATTGAATTGCCTGTTCTAGTGGCAATTCCTGCCCTTCCTCTTCACCTTGCCCGGGGTTTTCCCGGAAGGAGTACCTTATGGAAGCCATCTGGGGATTGATATCAGGGATTTTCTGGCTGGCGGTCTTCGCGGGCGTCATCGCCCTCGTGATCTTCCTGACCACCTACAACAAGCTCCGCCGACTCTCGGAGGAGGTGCAGAAGCGGTACTCCAACCTGGGCGCCTCCTATAAGAAGATGGTGGATGTCCTGAACAAGCTGGGGGACGCCGTCAAGCGCTTCGAAGGGTACGAGGGGCTGGTGGTGACCCAGGTCTCCCAGGACTACACCGCGGCCACCCTCAACACGGCCTACCACCAGTCGGGCGCCATCATGGCCTCCCTGCAGAACGCCGCGCAGCGCTTTCCCGACCTGAAGGCCGACGCCCAGTACCAGAAACAGATGGACGCCATCGCCGGGTGCCACGTCGACATCGAGACGCGAACCCGGGAGTACAACGACGCGGTGAGCGACTACCGCCGGGTGCGCCTATCCTTCCCCACCGTCCTCTACGCCGGCCTGATCGGCTACCCGAAGGGGGAATACATCCGTTTCGAGGGGGCGGACGTATCGGGCATCGGCCCGGTCGGTTCCTTCGCCGCCGACGACGAACGGCTGGAGCGCCTGATCTCGGCCGCGGGGACCAGGGTCGCGGGAGCCACCCGCTCGCTGGCCGGCCACGCCGGGGAGGCGGGAAAGGTCCTGGCGGGCCAGGCGGCGCACGCGGGCAAGGCCCTCGCCGAAAAAATCAGGGAGAACGCCACGACCAAGTACTTCTACCTCGTCCCCGGCGCGGTGCCGAAGGGCCCGGCAACCCTGGAGGAGATCCGCTCCCTGGTGTCCCGGGGCATGATCCCCCAAGACACCCTGCTGGCCGAAGCCGGGCGCGAGGACTGGGCCCCCATCCCGCCGGTCGAACCAGCAGGGCCGGCTTCCATCCGGTCAGCGTAAGGCGGACCGGACGAAGTCGGCCAGGACCCGTTCGGCCTCGCGGGAGAAGGGTTTGGCGGGATCGACGTAATCCTCGGGCAGCCGGGGCTCCCCCTCGATCTCCTTGAAGACGTGGTTCACGTTCGGGAGCCCGGCGAAGCGGATGGCGGCGTTCCCCCCCTTTTGGAAGCTGTCGGCCAGGAGCCGGGCGTCCCCGCAGCTCATCTGGGCATCCTTCTCCCCGCACAGGACCAGGACCGGGAGGGCCGGCGGGAGGCCGGACGCGAGGGCGCGCGGGTCGTGCCGGTGCGCCGTCTGGAGGAATTTCAGGTTCTGCCCGAGAAAGAGCGAGGCGAACTGCGGGCTGATCTTCTCCGGGACCGTGGCGTCGCGGCTCACCCGCGCGATGAGCCGGTCGATCTCCGCCATCCCCTCGTCCGCCTGGGCCTGCGTGTACGCCCCCATCCTGACCGCCGCGGCGTACTGCCCGGCCGCCTGCTCCCGGATGAGGGTCATGTAGGGTTTGGCGCCGGGCATGGCGAGCGCGAGGGCGGCGGGGGGCTGCCCCCCCTTCATCCGGTCGGCGGCCACCAGGGCGATCAGCGCCCCCTCGCTGTGCCCCAGAAAGCCGATGCGCGCCGGGTCGATCCCGGGGCGGCCCGCCAGGTATTCGCGGGCATCGAGGGCGAGGGCGACATAATCATCGAATTCGATGCTTTCCACCGCCTGCGCGTGGCTCCCCAGGGGGGTCTTGCCGACACCGAACTTGTCGTAGCGCAGGGAGGCCACCCCGGCTTCGGCCAGGATCCGGGCGAGGTGCCGGTGCGACTCGGTCCTCCCCGGGAGCATCCGGCTGTTGCCGTCCCGGTCGGTGGGCCCGCTCCCGGAGATCAACACCATGGCCGGCGCCCTCCCCGACCCGCCCCGCGGGAGCCGCAGCGTGCCGTAGACGGCATTGCCCCCGCTCGAGAACGTGACCTCCTCCTCTCCGGTCTCGAGCTCCGTCTCGACCGGCGCCGGGGGGAGCTGCAGCCCGGCCACGCGCCCGTCGTCCCGCAGGGTCACGACGACTATCTGCGTCCCCTTCTCGAACCGGAGGGTGAGGACTACCGAGGTGAATTCCCGCACCTTCCGGACCTCCCGGGATGCTTCCCCCTCATAAGCCCCCTTCGAGGACAGGATCGATTTCCAGACTCCCTCGAGTTGCGGGAGCGCCACCGCCTTCCGCATCGCCTCGTCGAAGCGGTCATAGGCCGCCCCCGCGTCCCCTGCGTTGAGCGCGGCCACCACCTCCCGCGCGATCCCCAGCGCCCGCTCGTCGGTGAGCTCCTCGACCCCCTTCTGGGCCGAGGCCGAAAGCGCGCAAAACATCATCATCGCGGCGACCCGCACGGCGAGTTTCATGTCGCTCTCCCCGAAAATGATTGGAAACTTGATGACGTGAGAATTCTACACCCGCAAAACACCGGAACGTACCAGGATGTACTCGGCACCGCTTCGGCAACTATCCGCCCTGTGCTATGATTGCAGAACTGGAGTGGATCCGATGAAAGCATATACGGCGATCGTAGAGAAATGCCCTCAGACGGGACTTTATGTCGGATATGTTCCCGGATTCCCAGGCGCTCACAGCCAGGGAGAAACCCTCGACGAACTCCGCCTCAATCTCCGGGAAGTCCTGGAGCTGCTCCTGGAGGATGGAGATCCGGTCCTGGAAACAGAATTTATCGGAATTCAGACCATCCAGGTTGCATGATGGTGAAAGCCCCGGTTTTGCGACCGAAGGAGCTTGCCGCCATTCTCGAGAGACTGGGCTTCAGAGAGGATCGGCAACGCGGGTCTCACAAGCATTACCGGCATGCCGACGGCCGGGGCACGACCATCCCGTTTCATCCGGGCCGCGATATATCCCCCATCCTGCTGAAACAGATCGCCAAAGAAATCGGCTTGACCGTTGATGAATTGACCCGCGATCGTCAGTCGCCGAAAAAGGGGTAAGGAAATCTCACTGCCTCCTCCATCCTTACAGCCGTCCAAGGCGCGCGGGAAGGCAGGTCTGCGTCCTCCCCGGCCGGGCGCCCGGCCGGGGAGGGTGCGGGATCAGGCTTACTTTTTCGGCGCCGGTTTGGCCGCCTTTTTGGGCGCCGGTCTGGCCGCCTTTTTCGGTGCCGCCTTGGCGGCGGCCTTGGGCGCGGCCTTGGCCTTCGGCGCCTTGTTGTTCTTGGCGATGTACTTCACCTCCTGGATCGCGATCCGCTTTTTCGGGCGGACGCTCGCATCCGGGGTGACCCGCGCGTCGATGAAGAGGAAGGGCTTGCCCACGCGCTTGATCTCGAGCGGGCAGTGCATGACGTTCTTGGGGATGAAGATGTAGCAGGGATAGTTGATCTTGACCACCTTGTCCCCCAGCAGGATCTCCACGTCGGCGTCGAAGTCGGCGAAGTTGCGGCTGTCTCCGATGAGGTAGACCCACTGGTCGAAGTTGTGCTTGTGGCTCGGGAAGCCCAGGGTGTCGGGCTTGGTGATGCGGGCAAATCCCATCGCCAGGACCGAGTCGGGGATGTCCAGGGGGCCGAGACCCGTGACCATCGGTTCCTTGATCGTGTCGTGGATCGACTTCCAGGGTTTGAGTTCGACCACGTTCGGTTTCCGTACCTTGTTCTTCAGCTTAAGCATGCCAGCCATAAGGGCCTCCTTTGATGTGCCGCGCAGCGCAGAGCGCAACTTCGTACGATGTCCAATGCGTCCCATTCTATATCAGCCCGCGGCCGACCCCGGCAAAAATAAAGCGCCAAAATGAAGCGCTTGCGCGGCGCAAATTGGTTACAATGGCCTCAACTTCGACAGACGAACCCGATGCAGTGAACCCGAGCCGGCCCGGAACGACTTCCGAACCCGACCCGTTCCGCAACGAGGGAGGCCCTTGCAATGACCCAGCCCAAGCCCCGCGGCGACGCCGCCGCACACTATGCCGAAAGGGACCGGAGGGTGAGCGACGCCATCGCGCTCGAGGTGCCCGACCGGGTGCCGTTTCAGCTCTTCGCCGGCTACTTCTCGGGCACCTACTGCGGCGTCCCCTTCTCCTCCGCCTACTACGACGCCGCCGCCTGGCGCGCGGCCAACGTCCGGACCATCACCGAGCTCGGGCCCGACATCTACTGGGCGCAGACGGCCATGCTCTCCGGGAAGGCGATGGAGATCCTCGGCCCCCTCGGGATGCGGTGGCCCGGCGGCGGCGTCGCCCCGAACCTGAGCCACCAGATGATCGAACTGGAGCCGATGAAGCAGGAGGAGTACGACCTCTTCCTCCGCGACCCGTCCGATTTCATGGCCCGCGTCTACCTCCCGCGCGCTTTCCGCTCCGCCGGACCCATGGGGCATCTTCCCCCCATGCGGTCCGTCATCGGCCCCTGGGGGCTGGCCGGGCTGCTGGCGCAGTCGGTGCGGCCCGGGATGGCGGAGATGCTGGAGCGCTTCGCCGCCGCCGCCCGGCTGCAGGCCGAGTGGCAGGCGTCCGACCTCGATTTCGACGAGAAGATGGGGGAGCTCGGCTTCCCCGTCTACAACAGCTCCCGGATGATGGCCGCCTCCCCTTTCGACACGGTCTCCGACTTCCTCCGCGGGATGCGGGGGACGATGCTCGACATGTACCGCGTCCCCGACAAGCTGCTCGAGGTCTGCGACCTCTACTGCCGGCAGAACCTGGAGATGATCGCGGCCAACCCCGCCCCGGCCGACGGCAACCGGCGGGTGTTCATGGCCCTGCACCGCGGTTCCGACGGCTTCATGTCGCTCGCCCAGTTCGAGAAGTTCTACTGGCCGTCGCTCAGGAAGGTCCTCCTGGCCCTGGTCGATGCCGGGTGGACCCCCTGCCCCTTCTTCGAGGGGACCTGGGACCGGCGCCTGGAGTACCTGCTCGAGCTGCCGCGCGGAAAGGTGCTGTGCCATTTCTCGCAGACCGACGCGCAGCGGGCCAAGGCGGTCCTGGGGGGCCACCTCTGCATCATGATCGACGTCCCCGGCTTCCTCCTGAAGGCCGGTTCGGTCCCCGAAGTCGAGGAGCACTGCCGCAAGCTCATCCAGACCTGCGGCAGGGACGGCGGCTTCATCCTGACGGCCACCTGCATCGACGAGGCGAACCCGAAAAACGTGAAGGCGATGATCGACACCGCCCGGACCTTCGGGCGGTACGACTGACCCTCCTTTGCGCCGGACCGGGACGGGATCTTATATAGAGATCAACGAGCCCGGGAAACCCGTCCGCCCCGGGCAGGGAGGGAACAAGCCATGTCCATAACCTGGAAGAAGAACGTCGACGCGGCCCTCGAGGAGGCGCGCACGGAGGGGCGACCGCTCCTGCTCGATTTCAGCGCGGCCCCCGCTTGAGGAGGGTGCGCCCGGCTGGAAGCCGAGGTCTACCCCGACGAGCGCGTCAGGAGATTCATCAAGGACCATTTCATCGCGGTCAAGATCCACATCGGCGAGCAGCCCGAACTCTTCGGGCGCTTCGGAGCGCGCTGGACGCCGACGGTGCAGATCCTCGACCCCGAGGGGAACCGGCGCCACCAGGTCGAGGGCTTCCTGCCGCCCGAGGATTTCCTCGGACAGCTCAAGCTCGGCCTGGCCCACGCGGCCTTCGCCCGGGAGGACTGGAAGGAGGCCGTGAAGCGGTTCGAAGACATCCTCGACGCGCACCCCGGTTCCGACGCCGCCCCCGAGGCCCTCTACTGGCGCGGCGTCACCCGCTACAAGGCGAGCGGCGACGCCGCCGACCTCATGGAGACGGGCGCGGCCTTCAAGACCCGCTACGTCAACACCACCTGGGCGAAGAAGGCGTCGGTCTGGGGGTAGGTCAGAGGAGATAGCCCCCTTCGCCCAGGGCGATCTCCCGGGGGTTCTGCTCGAAGCGGTACCCCGCCGCATAGACGTCCGTGTGCCGGAGGATCCGCTCCCGGCCGAGGCCGGTGTAGGTGTAAAAAACGACGAAGCGCGGGCCGCCGCCGTCCCGCCACACGGTGGGGAGCCACTCGAGCGGTTCCTCTTCCCGCCACTGCCACGCCTGCCCGGCGATGTCCCTGCCGTCGGTGATCACCTCCTGCGGGAACCAGGTACAGCCCTGCCGGAGCGTGCCCATCTCCCCGAGTTCCCGGATGAAGATCGACGCCTGGAAATAGGCCAGGACCGAGCCGTCCCCCTCGAGGAAGCGGCCGATATCGGCGCTCGCCCATTCCGGGAGCGGATCCCGCCCGAAATCGAACCCTTCCTCGGGCGGCTCGGGCAGTTCCTCGTCGGCCGGGATCGCAAAGACGAACCCGTTGCCGTTCACGCCGTCGAAGAAATGGTAGGACGACAGCCGGAACCCCTCCCGCAGGCGCAGGCGCGGAAAGGCCTCGAGCAGCGCCTGGGGGTCGTAGGCGTCCACCGTCCACCCGGCGCGGAGCGGCTCGAATCCCCGGTCGATGGCGCGCGAGATCCGCCGCGCCCGGCGCATCACCCTCCCGACCATCTTAGCGCGCACGACCAGCTCGAGCTCCATTCCCGTCCCCCCCTGTCATCCATGCCCGCCCGATCGGATTGTCACATGATACGACATAATGGCGACCATGAATAACACCGCCTTTACTCCCGGGACACCTTCCGGTGGTTCCGCACCAGGAGGGCGATTGCGCGCGAGCGCTTCTTTCGCGCCCGCTGCACGCTCTCCCGGGTCGCGCCCAGTTCCTGCCGCAACTTCCCGTAATTGAGCAGTCGCTCCGCGCTCACCTCCCCCCGCTCGAGCGCGGCGCGGACCGCGCACCCCGGCTCCCCCCGGTGGCCGCAGTCGCCATAGCGGCACCCCCGGGCCAGCCGCGCGATGTCGTCAAACGCGTCCGCGATGTCCTCCTCGCTCCCCCAGAGCTGCACCTCGCGCAGCCCCGGGCTGTCGAACACCCACGCGCCGCCGCCGGTGAGAAACCCGCGCGTGGACGTCGTCGTCGCGCGCCCCCGCCCGTCCGACTGCCGGACCGCGCCCGTGCGCGCCACCTCTTCGCCCGCCAGGTGATTGACCAGGGTCGACTTGCCCACCCCGGAGGAACCGGTCAGGAGGCAGCTGTTCCCCGGGCGCAGCCAGGCGCCGAGATCGGCCACCCCGTACCCGCTCCGCACCGAGATCGCGTGCACCGCCACCCCCTTCAGTTCGTATTCCGTCCGGGCGACAAACCCGACCGGGTCGGGGCAGAGGTCGGCCTTGGTCAGGACCACCACCGGCCGCACGCCCCCCCGGCGCGCCTGCACCAGGTAGCGGTCGAGCCGCTTCCGGTTGTAGTCGCGGTCGAGCCCGAGGAGGATGAGGGCGAAATCGATGTTGGCCGCCAGCACCTGCTCCCGCACCTCCCTGCCCGCCGCCTGGCGTGAAAAGAACGAGCGGCGCCCGAGCATCCCCCGGACCACGGCCGTCGTCTGGGCGGTATCGAGCGCGACCCAGTCCCCCGCCACCACCGGCTCCGCCGCCCGGATCCCCCCCGCCGGGTACGCCGTCCGGGCGCCCGCCGCCGTCCACACCCGGAACACATTCCGGCCGGCTTCGAGCACCCGCCCCGGCTCGAGCCCCGCCGCCGCAAACGGCGCGAATTCCTTCCCCCTCGCCTCGTCCCAGGCGCCCAGAAAAGCGCCTTCAAAAACCTCTGCAGATCGATCCATCTCGAGCCTCTCATGATTCCCCGGACCGGCCGGGCACACTGATGATTTATGAACGTAATCGGGAGTCGGGGCGGAGCACGGCCCGGGCGCGGAACCACCCGCCGGGACGTCGCTCCTGGACTAGAGAACCGAGGCTTGCAGAGTCTGTTTCATAAGCACGACGCCATGATAGCCCGTCCGGCGGCGAAGTCAATACCGGTATCATTTACTAGGCTGCCTGCGTGGGGGTACAATCGGCCCGCGATGGACGACCGCACGATCCGTTACTACGACGACAACGCCGAAGAGGTCTTCGCCCTCTACGAATCCGCCGCCGGCGGGGTGCGGCAATACTTCCGGCTCGCCTTCCCGACCGGGGCCGAGGTCCTCGACATCGGTTCCGGCTCGGGGCGCGACCTCGGCATCCTCGCCGCCGAGGAGTACGCCGCCTACGGCGCCGAGCCGAGCGCCGCGCTGCGGTCCCTCTGCCTGTCGCACCACCCGGAGACGGAGGGGCGCGTCTATTCCGCCGCCCTCCCGGAGCTTTCGGCGCACATTCACAAAAAATTCGACGGCGTCCTCTGCTCCGCCGTGCTGCAGCACCTGCCGGCGGAGCGGCAGTTCGACGCCGCCTTCGACATCCGCAGCCTCCTGAAACCGGGAGGCCGGCTCCTCCTCTCCTTCCCGGGGCAGCGCCCCGGCATCGGGGAAAACGGCCGCGACGACAAGGGGCGCCTCTACACCCCCCTGGTCCCGGAGGCGGTGGAGCTCCTCTTCGAGCGCCTCGGCTTTCACCTCCTCGGCCGCTGGGACAACGAGGACGGCCTCGGCCGGCCCATCCGCTGGACCACCCTCCTCTTCTCGCTGCGCTCGGACCAGGCGCTGCGCCCCATCGACCGGATCGAGGGGATCCTGAACCGCGACCGGAAGACGGCGACATACAAACTCGCCCTCTTCCGCGCCCTGTGCGACATCGCGCTGACGCGCTTCGCCCTCGCCTCCTGGCGCCCCGACGGCAGCGTCGGAGTCCCGGTCGACGAAATCGTCGAGCGCTGGATCTATTATTACTGGCCCCTGATGGACAACCCCGAAGGCTTCATCCCCCAGATCCGCGGGGAAAAGCCGGGGAGCGCCAAACCGATCGCCTTCCGCCGCGACCTGGGCCGGCTGATCGATTCCTTCAGCCTCTCCGGCGGCCTCGACGCCTTCGCCACGGCCCTCGGGAACGACGCCCTCAGCCCTCAACAGCGGACGATCCTCGAACGGCTGCAGAGGATCCTATGCCGGACCATCATCAATGGTCCTGTGCGGCACGCAGGCCACTTTATGGATGGAAACACGAACTTTTTCGTCTACGACCGCCAGAGCCAGCAAGTGTTTTTCGACGCCGACATCTGGCGGGAGCTGTGCCTGTCGGGGCACTGGATCCAGGACGCGCTCCTGCTCCGCTGGAGCGAGCTGACCGCCGATATCTCCGGGGGAACCATCAGCCGAAGCCACGTCATCGACCGCCTCCTCCGAATCCCCACCTTCAGCCGCAACGTCGATGAAGCCAAAAACATCTACCGGGACATGGCGGGGAAGCAATGCGTATGGACGGGCGAGAGGCTCTACGGGAGATACGAGGTGGACCACGTCCTCCCCTTCTCCCTCTGGCGTAACAACGACCTCTGGAACCTCCTCCCCGCCGCCGCGGCAATCAACCGCGCCAAGGCCGACCGCCTCCCCACCAACTCCCTGCTCAGGAAGCGGAAAGGCGTCATCCTGGAGTACTGGGATCTCCTGCACCGGGCCAACCCGCCCCGGTTCGAAAGGGAAACCGGCCGCTTCACCGCCGCCCGCACTTTCGATCTGTCTAGGGTTTTCGCCGGAATGATGGAAGCGGTGGAGGTCACCGCCCTGCAGCGCGGCATCGACCGCTGGGAGCCGTAGACCGCCGACTACCCCGCCTTGCGGAAAAGCTCGTAGCGCTCCTCCAGAAAATCCTCGCGCGGCTTCAAGAGCGCGGAATTCGGAACTACGCTGAGCTTCTTGTTGTGCCACCCTTGAAGGCCATGAATGAGGAGGGGACCGTCCGACTCCTCAAGGATATCGCGCCGGATCTCGATTACCAGATCGGGCCGGATTCCCAGAATCTGGGAATCGAACGCCGCGTGGTGCAGTTTGCAGAGCGAAATCCCATTAGACACCCAGGGCTCTCCCCGGGGATTCCGGTCGGGCAGGATGTGCGCCGCTTCCAGAAGCTCCGCGTGTCGCAGCCTGCATATGGAACAGGACTGCCGGTAGGCCTGAAGCACCCGGATACGGAAGCTTTGTTGATGCAGGCGCCGCTGGGTGGCAACGGTGATATAGGAGCGAACGGCGGTTTCGTCCCCGAACGAGAACTCCCTTGGGTTGGCATCCACCCGCTTCTCTGCAACCACCACCGAAAAGGTAAGGGAGCCGGGGTCATCGCCCACAATGTACACCGGCCATACGGCCTCGTATTGCCCCGGGGCGTGGCCATAGAAATAGATCAGCGGAACCTGCCTCTGCATGGCCAGGCGGAGTCCCACGTTGTCCCGGTGGTTGGGATCGGTCCCGCGGTATTTGTAGCGGATCAGCCCATCCGTACCGATTTCATCCTCGTAGGGACGGGGCTTTCCCTCTTCGATCGGAACAGTTTTAATGCTGAGCGGGATCTCCGGCAGGATGGCCGGCTTGAAAATGCCGGGCGGACCCAAAAACCGAACCCCCCGACCCTCAAATTCGAACCCCGCACTGAGACTCGTCAGCGGCAAAATGTCGCCATATTGCATCCGGAGGATTTCAAGATGCGCAAAGGCCTTTAGCCGGATTCGGGTATCCAGATCATCCATGTCTAATTCCCGATCAATTTGAATCATCATAGGCAACTCGATGTCAAATGCAAGGGAAAGCGTAATCGCAGTTGAGAAAAATGCAAGAAACTATGTGCAAAAGATAATCTGCTCGGCAGGGGATCCGATAAGGTCGGCACCGCCCATTCGGGCATCGGTCGTTCCGGGAGTGACCTCGGATGTCATAACAGCGGTCTACGTTGATGTGCATGATTTGAGCCTTAGTGGACCCCGTTTGGTGCAACGGAGGCGGGGCCTACAGGCATGAAACCGGAAACGGTGCAAAGCAATACACAAAAGGAGAGATATGAAAAAGACCATCATGTTGCTGTTCGCCCTGGCCTCCTTGGCGCCAGCATTTGCGGAAGACAGGATCCTTGAGCGAAATGCGAAAATCTACATCGAGGAGATGGAAAATGATCTCGATGGATTCATTCGCGCGGAAATGGTCAAAAAGAAGGTCCCCCTCCAGGTCCTGTTGAGTCCCGAGGGTGCCGATTACATCATGACGGGAAACTTGGTTATTCAGGAAAAGCGATCATGGCACGAGGGCTGGCTATCGGGAGAAAAGGATCACAACATCGCCAACGTGATGGTGGTGGACCCGAAATCAAATACGATGTTATGGGCCTCGGAGGCTGGAGACAGGAGCTTGTGGTGGGGTGCGATGAAACGGGGCGGACCTAGAAAGACCGCCGAGAGACTGACGACGAACCTGAAAAAAATCGTCAAAAAGAAATAGTCCGAATATCGTCTCACTTGCTGAGGGCGGGCCAGACACTATACGGCCCGCCCTCAATCCCAGCGCAATTGCCAATTCCTGCTACAATGCCGGCGGACCCTATCGGGGAGATCGCACCTCATGCGCAAATACCACGGCGGCCTGCTGTTGGCCGCACACGACCTGGACCGGTTCCTCGGGTGCGCGCACGCGACGGTGCTCGACCTCTGCGACCTGGAAGAACCGCTGCCGAAGGCCGAAGAGGACGGGCAGCTCGCGCTCCTGCGGGAGAAGGGGTTCGAGCACGAGCGGCGCTACCTGGAGGCGCTCAAGGGGGAGGGGCTCCGGGTGGTCCAAATCAAGGGCTCGGGCGCGCTCGGGGAGCGGGTGCGCGAGACGCGCGCGGCGATGGAGTCCGGGGCCGACATCGTATACCAGGGGGCGCTCTACTCGGGGAAGTGGCACGGCTACGCCGATTTCCTCCGCCTTGCGGGGCGCGACCGCGCCGGGCGGCCGCTGTACGAGGCGGTCGACACCAAGCTCGCGCGCCGCGCCACCCCGGCCCACATCATGCAGCTGTGCGTCTACACCGGGCTTCTGGCCGAGGCGCAGGGGACCGAGCCGCAATCCATGTACATCATCCTGGGGGACGGGCGGGAGGAGGCGTTCCGCTTTGCCGACTTCGCCGCCTACTACCGGATCGCGCGCCGCCGCTTCGAGACCTTCGTATCGGCGGCGCACCCGGAGTCGCGCCCCGAGCCCTGCCGGGCGTGCGACAGCTGCCGCTGGCGCGAGCGGTGCGAGGCGCAGTGGGAGCGGGAGGACCACCTGAGCCTGGTCGCCAACATCCGGCGCACCCAGGTCGACAGGCTGCAATCGGCCGGCATCGGCACGGTGCGGGCGCTCGCCTCCCTTCCGGACGAAGCCCCCGTGGCCGGGATGGCGCCGGAGGCGCTCGAGCGCCTGCGGTCGCAGGCGCAGCTGCAGGTCACAAAGCGGGACAGCGGCGAAAACCGGGTCGAGCTGTTGCCTCTCGAGGAGGGGCGGGGGTTCGCGCGGATGCCGCGGCCCGACCCCGGGGACCTCTTCCTCGATTTCGAGGGGGACCCGCTCTACCCGGACGGGCTCGAGTACCTCATGGGGGTCTATTTCGTGGAGGAGGGGAAGGGTATTTTCAGGCCCTTCTGGGCCCACGACCACGAGGAGGAGCGGGCGGCGTTCGAGCGGCTGAGCGATTTTTTCACCCGGCATCTCCAGGACCACCCCGGGGCGCATATCTATCATTACAACCACTACGAGGAAACGGCGCTCAAGCGCCTGGCATCGGGCTACGGGACGCGCGAGGACTCTGTCGACCGGCTCCTGCGCGGCCGGAAGCTCGTCGACCTGTACAAGGTGGTCAGGGAAGGGGTGCGGGTGTCCGAGCCGCGCTACTCGCTCAAGAACCTGGAAGCGTTTTACATGGAGGGGCGCGCCGGCGAGGTGAAAACGGCCGGGGACAGCATCGTCGTGTACGAAAAGTGGCGCGCGACCGGTGATGCCCCCCTGCTTGCCGAAATCGCCGAATACAACGAGATCGACTGCCGCTCGACCGCGCTCCTGCGCGACTGGCTCCTCGGGCTGCGCCCCCCCGACGTTCCCTGGCCCGAAGCGGCGGAAGAGCCGGAGGAGGAGAAGGCCGCGGCGCGGGAGGAAGCCGAACTCCGGCGCTCGGAGTGCGAGCGTCGCCTGCTGGAGCGCGCCCCCGCGGCCGAAGTCCCGGCGCGCAACCTGACGGCCCAGCTGCTGGAGTTTCACCGGCGGGAGGCCAAGCCGCAGTGGTGGGCGATGTTCGACCGCCAGGGGCGTCGCGAAGAAGAGCTCGTCGAGGACGCGGAGTGCCTCGCCGGCCTGCGCCTTCATCCCCGGATCGCCCCGGTCCAGGAGAAGCGGTCGATCGTTTATACCTACACCTTCCCGCCGCAGGACACCAAGCTCCGCGCGGGGGACACGCCCCTGGACTCCGATCGGCTCGAGCCGGCAGGCACCATTCTCTCCGTCGACGAGGAGAGGCGTACCGTCCGGATCAAACGGGGGATGCAGAAGGGGGAGCTGCCGGAACGCCTTTCGCTGGTCCCGGCCGGCCCGATCGACCAGAGGGTGCTGCGCGACGCGGTTTACCGCCATGCCGAAGCCATGGTTTCCGACCCGGACCGCTACCGGGCGGTGCGGGCGCTGCTCATGCGCGAGCCGCCCCGGATCTCGGGGCATGCTCCCGGCGTCCCCGTCGTTCGGGACGCGGAAGAAACGCTCGCACAGGCTATCGATGCCGTCAGCCGGCTCGACGAAAGTTGTCTCTTCATCCAGGGCCCCCCGGGGTCGGGCAAGACCTACACTTCCTCCCACATCATCGTGGAGCTGCTGCGGCAGGGACGGCGGGTGGGGGTAGCGGCCAACTCCCACAAGGCGATTCACAACCTCCTGGCCGCGGTGGAACGCCGGGCGGTCGAGACCGGCTTCAGCTTCCGCGGGATCAAGAAGAGCACCGCAAACGAGGAGACCTGGTTTGGCGGGCGCTTCGTGGAGGATGTGACCGACAACGGCCGGGTCGACCCCGAAGCCGACCTGATCGCGGGGACCGCCTGGCTCTTCGCCCGCGAGGAGTTTGATCAAAAGCTTGATTTCCTTTTCGTGGACGAGGCGGGGCAGGTGTCGCTGGCCAATATGGTGGCGATGGGGCTCGCGGCCCGCAACCTCGTCCTGGTCGGGGACCAGATGCAACTGGCGCAGCCCATTCAGGGCGTGCACCCGGGGGAGTCGGGGCTCTCGGTCCTCGACTACCTCCTCGAGGGGGCGCCGACCATCCCCCCGGAACGCGGGATCTTCCTCGGCACCACCTGGCGCATGCACGACGAGGTGTGCCGCTTCATCTCGGAGGTGGTCTACGACGGGCGCCTCCACCCCGAGCCGGGCACCCGGAACCAGCGGGTGTTATTGGGCGCCGACGCCCACCCCGACCTGGCCCCGACCGGGATCCGCTTCGTCCCGGTCGAGCACCGGGGCTGCTCCCAGAAGAGCGAGGAGGAGGGGCGCGTCATCCGGGAGATTTACGGGAGCCTGCTTCTCGAGAGCTTCCGGGACCGCAACGGGAAGGAGCACCCCTTCGGGACGGAAAACATCCTGGTGGTCTCCCCCTACAACGTCCAGGTCAACCACCTCCGCTCGGTTCTCCCCGCGGGGGCGCGGGTCGGGACCGTGGACAAGTTCCAGGGGCAGGAGGCCGAGGTGGTCCTCGTCTCCATGGCGACCTCGGGGGCGGAGGACCTGCCGCGCGACATCGAATTCCTCTACAGCCGGAATCGGCTGAACGTGGCCCTTTCCCGCGCCCGCTCGCTGGCGCTCGTGGCCGCCAGCCCCCGTCTGCTCGAAATCCCCTGCGCCACGGTGGAGCAGATGCGGCTGGTCAACACCCTCTGCAGGGTGGCCGATGGGGGACATTTGTCCTTTTAAGAAGGACAATTTTGGGCTGATTTATCCTTTTCACAAGGACAAATAGCGCGGCCCTGGGTTTTACACCGTCTGCAGGAGCGCCCGCTTGACCAGCGTCTTGGCGATCTGGACCTTCCACCTGGTCGCCGCCAGCGGCCGCGCGTCCGCCACCGCCGCCTCGCCCGCCGCCGCGGCCAGCGCCTCGTCGATCTTCTTCCCCGCCACGACCGCCTCGGCCTTCACCGCCCGGTACGGTTTCGGCGCCACGGCGTTCAGCGCGATCCGCGCCGCCCCGCCGCCGACCATGACCGCGCAGTTGACGACCGGGAAGTCGATCGACTTGCGGATCGCGAACTTGAGAAACGCGCTCTTCGCCCCCGCGGGAGGCGCCGGAATCCAGATCTCCCGGATGATCTCCCCGGGCTCGAGCACCGTGTTGCCCGGCGTTTTCACGTCGAAGAAGTTCTCCGCCTCGATCGTCCGGCTGGTGGTCACCACCCGGGCGTTGAGCGCAATCAGGGCCGGTGCCGTGTCGCTCGGGTGCACGGCGATGCAGCTGCCCACCGCCCCGAAGATCGAGTGGTAGCGGTTGTCCCCCGACATGGCGAAACATCGGTCGCCCCCCTTGCGCTTGCAGTCGAAGCGGTTTTCCGGCTTGCGGAAGTACCAGCAGCGGTGCAGCTGCGCCAGGTTCCCCCCGATCGTCCCCATCTCCCGGATGTGGGGGGAGGCCACGCGCGAGGCCGCCTGCGCCAGCGCCGTGTACTTCTCCTTGATGACGGGGTTCGCCG